>JAZOWM010000089.1:0-6277 GCA_045659225.1 Alistipes sp. | reverse complement strand
TGTGTTCCAAGGGAAGTCGCACAAGCCCATAGTAGGACCCATCATTGTACCACGCTCCCAATACCAGAACCAGTCGTAGCCTGCAGCCTCATCACCTGCAGTACAGATAACATCGCCTGTACAAGCGTCCAAAGCACACATCAAGCCTGGGTAACCGAAGTCAAAACCGTAGTTCTGGCTCGAACCGTATGCCGAGTATGGATACGCCATGTTTACAGCGATCGCACCTACCATAGACTCCAACGCAGTTGTAGACTCTGCAATCTGATCCTGAGTCGCGCCATCGGTAGGGAAGGTCTCCTTAATACAGCTGGTAGACAATACCGCTGTAGCGAGAACCAAAACAAAAAACTTATATATCTTATTCATTTTCATATCATTCTCCTTTCTGTGCCAAGTATTAGAATGTAACATTGATACCACCCGAGATAGTACGCACTGGACAGTACATAGCGTTGTTCGAGCCTCCGGTCATTGACTGACGTGGGTCGAGACCCTTACGACGCGACCAATACCAAACGTTGTCGCATACAACATACACGCGCAACTTGCTCACGAGGAACTTGCGAGTGATGTTCTCCGGAAGAGTATATCCTACAGTGATGTTCTGGATATTCAAGTAAGATGCATCGGTGAGGAATCGGTCAGACATAGCTGTTGTGTACTCATCACCATACTGCAAACGTGGAATGTCAGAGTTTGCGTTGTTTGCGCTCCAAGCATTGAGAAGGTCGCGGTGGTAGTTACCTCCAACCGTTGTACCCATTGGCGACGACATATAGCCTGCATAGCCCGAGTCGTAAACCAAACCACCAATCTGGTAGGTGAAGTTTGCCGAAACATCTACGCCATAGAACTGCAACGATGTATTGAAACCACCATAGAGCTTTGGAGTGGGATCACCCTGGAGCTCACGACCATACTGAAGTGCTTTGCTATAGTCATCGGTGACAACGCGGATGCGGTCACCATTTTTATCGGTAAGAAACGCTCCTGTATTCTCATCTGTAGCATAGGTATACCAAGTTGCCTTACCCTCCGAGTCTACACCTGCGTATGTAGGGTAGTACATTGTATTAACAGCGTAGCCCTCAGCAAGGAATGTCGAACCCCAAACATAACCGTGAACCTTACCGTCCGAAGTTACATTCTCCTTGTACTGTTCTGGAAGGCGAACAATCTTGTTCTTGTAGTGAGTCATATTCAAGCCTGCCGACCATACGAAGTTCTTGCGGCGCATAATATCACCACCCAACTCAATCTCGATACCCTGGTTAGCCATATCACCAATGTTGGTGTAGTAAGCCGAGTAACCATTTGATGGAGCCACTTTCAACGAGAACAACATATCGGTAGTCTTGCGGTAGAAGTAGTCGATATTACCGTAGATACGATTGTTGAACAAACCAAACTCTACTCCCAAGTTCAAGTTACCATTGGTCTCCCAAGTGATGTTAGGGTTACCCTTCTGAGCAAAGATGGTTGCGATACCGCCCTGACCATCGTTCGAGATGGTATAGAGGTCGATATAACGGTATGAGCCGATATTATCGTTACCCTGCGAACCGTAGGAAGCCTTAAGCTTCAACAAATCAACCCACTTAACATTGAACCACGACTCGCGGTTGATCAACCAAGCTGCTGACAACGACCAGAAGTTACCCCAACGGTGATCTGGGTGGAACTTCGAAGATGCGTCACGGCGATACGAAACCGAAGCAAACACACGCTGATCGTAGTCGTACTGAGCGCGCAAGAAGTAACCCTCGGTATTGTATTGACCCAACGATGACGAAGCACTCTGCTTATCAACAACCGCACCCGACAACTCGGTATAGTTGTACGAGAACATCTTACTCTTAGCTGCCGAAAGTCCATACTGCTTGAGATCATACATCTCGTGACCGAGGAGTACGTCTACATTGTGCAAGCCATTGAACGAGTGGGTATAGTTGAGCAACTGCTGCAAGTTGTACGAAACAAGGCGAGAGTGCGACTTGCTAATCTGACCACCCTCTGGAGCAAACTGTCCGTAGTATGGGTTCAAAACCGCAGTCGAACGAGTCTCATCGATATTTGAGCTTGCATTGAAGGTGAACTTCAAATCGCGATAGAGGCGGAACTCCGCAAATCCACCTGCCGAGAACTGGTTACCCTCGTCAATGTATTTGTTGAGCTGAATATCCTGCATCTCGTTCGAGAGATAAGCAGATGTACGCTTCATACCTGCATTAGCACCATTGTAGATATCGTAGACTGGATAGCCCCACTTGTCATAAGTGAGATTACCCTTTCCATCGCGGATATAGATTGGATAGATAGGAGCGGTCTGCAATGCTGTTGCAAAGACGTTTCCTCCACCTGTCTCACCCTCAGTACCGTTACCATCTCTCCAAGTGTAGTTGGTGTAAGCGAAGTTTCCGCCCAACTTCAACCACTTCTTAGCCTGGTAGTCGGCACGCAAACGAGCAGTATAACGCTCGTTCGAAGAGCCATCTACGATACCCTCGTTATCCAAGTAACCGAACGATGCAAAGAAGTTCGACTTCTCGCTGGCAGCCGAAACATTCACATTGTACTCCTGGCGGAAACCTGGGTGATAGAGCTCATTCAACCAATCATCTGGTTGCACCCAATACTGTGTTCCGTCCTCCATAGTCACAAGGCGTCCCTCGGTTGCATAAGGGTTCAATCGACCATTCGAACCAATGAGATACTGACCAGCAGGTACTGTCATAACGTTGTAACCCAAACCTCCATTGTTGGTTGATGTAAGGGTTTTGTTAGCAGACTTGTATGCATCGGTTGGGCTCATACCCTCCGACTGCAAGTAGTAGTTGTAGAGCGAACGATAGTGCAACTCATAATACTCTCCTGCATCATCTACATAGTCGTAAGTACGCAAAGCACGTGTGTTGAGTCCCCACTTACCATCGAATACGATACGGGCATCACCCATCTTCGCACGCTTGGTAGTAACCATAATCACTCCATTAGCACCACGAGCACCATACAGAGCATTCGAAGCTGCATCCTTCAAAACCGAGATGTTCTCGATATCGGCAGGGTTGATGTTGTTGATATCTCCATCGTATGGCATACCATCGACAACCCACAAAGGCTGTGTACCAGCGTTCACCGAGCCGACACCACGAATGGTGATACTCTGCTGCGAACCTGGACGACCCGAAGTTTGCGACATCTGCATACCAGCAACCTTACCAACCAAAGCGTCCGAAACATTTGTAGATTGAGTTTTGCTGAGATCCTCAGACGAAACAACCTTTGCCGAACCTGTAAATGCATCTTTCTTGGCCTCACCGAAGGCTACAACGATAACCTCGTCAATCGACTTTGAAGCCTCCTTAAGGGTGACATTTACGGTTGTCTTGCCGTTGATGGCAAGTTTGGCATCCTCATAACCGATAAAAGAGAATACGAGCACTCCATTAGTTGGAGCTGCAAGCGTATAATTTCCCTGCAAATCGGTTGAAGTACCAAGAGTAGTACCCTCTACCACTACGGTAGCACCGATAACAGGCAAACCATCTGTACCGGTAACTGTACCTGAAACCTGCTGATTCTGCGCCAGCACCGAAGCACACGCCAACAGAATAGCAGCCATTGATAGTACAATTTTTTTAACCATAAGCATAATTTTATATAATATATATGTGTATTTGGTCGCAAAGGTAGCACAGAATTATTTTATCACCAAATTATTTTCGGATAAAAATGACACTTTTTGACAATCTAATGCGATTTTTAATCGAATAAGTTTCGAATTGTAAGTAAAATCATAAGTTGTCTTTCAAATTAAAATGTAAAAATTTTAATAATTCAACAAGGCCATACAATCGAGATTTGCCGCTTTTCTTGCTCTGTGTGAGCACGATATATAGATTATTCAACTCATATTTGCATATTAATTGCATATATGTCAAACTGTAAGCAAATGCGAAGGAAAGTCCCGACATTTCCACCCTTTCGAACATCGCTAAACGACCTGTCCTGCACCTCCAAAACCCCCGAACTAAAGATAGTCTCCAAAAAACTTCTTAAGTTTTATGGTTTTCCCTTTTCGTTTTCCGTTTTGTTTTGTATATTTGCACCAATTAAGTGAAAAAATCAAACAAAAACAGATAAAACTATGGACGCAATCGTTAAGACAAATTTGCAGTTGCCAGGTCAAACCAACCACTATGTTGGTAAGGTTCGTGATGTTTACAGCATCGAAGGCGACTATCTCGTAATGGTAGTTTCGGACCGCATCTCGGCATTCGATGTTGTTTTGCCAAAGGGCATTCCATTCAAAGGGCAGGTACTCAATCAGATAGCAGCGAAGTTCCTCGATGCCACAACCGACATTCTCCCTAACTGGAAAATCGCCACTCCAGATCCAATGGTTACCGTAGGTCACAAGTGCGAGCCATTCAAGGTGGAGATGGTTATTCGCGGTTACCTCTCGGGCCACGCTTGGCGTGAGTACAAGGCTGGAAAGCGCGTTATTTGCGGTGTGGAGATGCCAGAGGGTATGGTTGAGAATCAGAAGTTCCCAACCCCAATCATCACCCCTACAACCAAGGCTGCAGAGGGTCACGACGAGGATATCTCGAAGGAGGAGATTATCGCGCAGGGTATCGTTTCGCGCGAGGATTACGAGCAGCTCGAGAAGTACACTCACGCTATCTTCCAGCGCGGCACCGAGATTGCTGCTAAGATGGGCTTGATTCTCGTGGATACAAAGTATGAGTTCGGTAAGAAGAATGGCGTAATCTACCTTATGGACGAGATTCACACTCCAGACTCATCGCGTTACTTCTATGCTGAGGGTTACGAGGAGCGTCTTGCTGCAGGCGAGAAGCAGAAGCAGCTCTCGAAGGAGTTTGTGCGCGAGTGGCTTATGGCAAATGGCTTCCAGGGCCAGGATGGTCAGCAGGTGCCAGAGATGACTCCAGAGATTGTGTCGAGCATCACCGAGCGCTATATCGAGTTGTACGAGCATATCACAGGCGAGAAGTTCGAGAAGGCAGAGTGCGACAATGTCGAGGCTCGCATCGCAAAGAATCTGCCTGAGTTCTTGGCAACTCTCTAATAATTAGATAAATAAGGTTATTAAGGGCGGTTTTCCAACCGCCTTTAATGGCATCAAAAAGAGTCTATGAAGAGGTTTTTTAGTATTGTAATTATTGTTGTTGCAACATTGGCTGTTTATCGTGTCACACTACGCAAAAGCGAGTTTGTGATACTCTCGACCAATGATATTCACGCCTCACTCGACAATATGTCGCGATTGGCTACGGCGGTCGAGGAGTGTCGTGATACGGTATTCACCATTGTTGTGGATGCAGGTGATCGCTGGACGGGAAATGCCTATGTCGATTTAGCGGAGAATCGTCTGCCTATAATCCGACTAATGAATGCTATTGGCTACGATGTTGCTGCGCTCGGAAACCACGATTTCGATGCAGGACAGCAGGTGCTTGATAGGGCTATTGACGAGGCAGAGTTCGAGGTAATTTGTGCCAATATGGAATCGAAGGGTGAGTGGCTTGACGATGTTGAGAAGAGCGAGAAGATTACCACTCCTGCGGGCATAGAGGTCGATTTTATCGGTGTTGTAACGAGCTACTCGAACGGACATCCTGACGGCAACGATGTAAACTTCGAGGGGTTGCAATTCGAGGATCCTCAGATGGTTGCCGAGCGTGAATGCAAGCGGTCGAAAGGCGAAGTCAAGGTATTGCTCTCGCATATGGGTGACGACCGCGATTTGGAGATGGCTGGACGATACAACGGCTACGATATAATCATAGGAGGTCACACACATCGTGTACTCGATACCCTCGTCAATGGCACAACCATTGGGCAGAGCGGTCGCAAGCTAAAAAATATAGGCGTCACCAAGGTTCAGATGCGCGGCCGTAGAGTCATAAATGTTGAATATGAAAATATATTATTGAATAAATATGCAGAAAATGGCCGTATTAAAGAGCTAATTTCAGAAATTGAGGAGAACCCAATTTTAAAAGAGGTTGTAGGTTCTATGGCGCACGAAGTGAACCACGTTGGATTGTGCAACTTGCAGACTAAAATTATCAAGGAGGCAGTGGGAGCCGAGATTGGCATCTATCATCGTGGCGGAGTGCGAATTATTGAGGGGTTGCCAGCAGGCGATGTCACGGTCAAAACCCTCTTCGATAACGAGCCATTCTTCTCGCAAGTTCACACAATGTTAATGACCCCTGCGCAGCTGCGAAAGTTGATAATCTACAAG
>JAZOWM010000088.1:0-2455 GCA_045659225.1 Alistipes sp. | reverse complement strand
CATCACTTCGCGTGAGCAGGTTATCCTCAACACTTGGTATGGTGGTGAGATGAAGAAGGGTATGTTCTCGATGATGAACTACTACCTCCCATTGCAGGGTATCGCTTCGATGCACTGCTCGGCTAACACCAACGAGAAGGGTGAGACCGCTATCTTCTTCGGTCTTTCGGGTACAGGTAAGACAACTCTCTCGACTGATCCAAAGCGTCAGCTTATCGGTGACGACGAGCACGGTTGGGATGACAACGGTATCTTCAACTTCGAGGGTGGTTGCTACGCTAAGGTTATTAAGCTCGACAAGGAGTCTGAGCCAGATATCTACAACGCTATCAAGCGCAACGCTCTCCTCGAGAACGTAACTGTTGATGAGAATGGCAAGATCGACTTCAACGATAAGAGCGTAACCGAGAACACTCGTGTTTCGTACCCTATCGACCACATCGAGAACATCGTAACTCCAATCTCGGCTGCTCCAGCTGCAAAGAATGTTATCTTCCTTTCGGCTGATGCATTCGGTGTATTGCCTCCAGTTTCGATCTTGACTCCAGAGCAGTGTAAGTACTACTTCCTTTCGGGCTTCACCGCTAAGTTGGCTGGTACAGAGCGCGGTATCACCGAGCCTACTCCAACTTTTTCGGCTTGCTTCGGTCAGGCATTCTTGGAGTTGCACCCTACAAAGTACGCTGAGGAGCTCGTTAAGCGTATGGAGAAGAGCGGTGCTAAGGCATACCTCGTAAACACAGGTTGGAATGGTACTGGCAAGCGTATCTCTATCAAGGATACACGTGGTATCATCGATGCAATCCTTGATGGTGCAATCCTCGAGGCTCCTACAAAGAAGATTCCAGTATTCGACTTTGAGGTTCCAACAGCTCTTCCAGGCGTAGATCCTGCAATCCTCGATCCACGCGACACTTATGCTGATGCAGCTGAGTGGGAGACTAAGGCAGCAGACCTCGCTGGCCGTTTCATCAAGAACTTCGGCAAGTACACTACTAACGAGGCTGGTAAGGCTCTCGTAGCAGCAGGTCCACACCTCGAGTAAAAATCGTTCTGATTGACTCTTTTCGAGTCACTCTTCAATAGCCCGATTGCTCACATACGCTTAGTATGCTGCGCATCGGGCTTTTTGATTGCCTCAAAAATAGCCTAATCATTTACGATTTTTCTGTCGAGGTGAATTTCTCGTGATAAGCCGCAATCTGCGGCACATCGCTAAATAGTAAAGACCTTCGGGCTGTACGATTTTGTACTATCCCGAAGGTCTTTCTTTTGCGATGCACCACATCTCACGACTTCTGACGAGAAATTGGGTTGTGGGGTATTGCACTCATCCGCTTAAAATCAGTTTCGGGCGGTCGAGTGTACTTGTTTGGTACAGAATTCCCTCGCTCAAAGCCGCTTTTTCTTTCGAGGTGCAATCCTCTTCCTCACGACTTCTGACAAGAAACAGCTAATGGCCAATGGCTAAAAGCCAAAAAAGCGACACCTTTCGATGTCGCTTTCATTTACCAATCGGAACAACTTTTTAGTAGTTCTCTGCCTTAATCTCGAAGTAAGCCTGCGGGTGAGCACATACAGGACAAACCTCAGGTGCCTGCTTGCCAATTACGATGTGACCGCAGTTCGAGCACTGCCAGATCATATCGCCCTCGCGCGAGAATACCAAGCCACCCTCGACGTTCTCCAACAACTTCAAGTAGCGCTCCTCGTGCTCCTTCTCGATCTTAGCTACGCCATCGAACAAGTTTGCGATGTGGTCGAAGCCCTCCTCGCGAGCCTCCTTAGCGAAGGTTGCATACATATCGGTCCACTCGTAGTTCTCGCCCTCGGCTGCGTGCTTCAAGTTCTCAGCTGTGTTGCCGATGCCACCGAGCAACTTGAACCATAACTTAGCGTGCTCCTTTTCGTTGTTTGCGGTCTCCTCAAACAACTTTGCAATCTGAACGTAACCCTCCTTCTTTGCCTTCGATGCGTAGTAGGTGTACTTGTTGCGAGCCTGCGACTCACCAGCAAATGCTGTCCACAAATTCTGCTCGGTCTTCGAGCCCTTCAAATTTTTCATAGTCTGTCTTTCTATTTAAATGTTAGTTTTTCGATGTTTGCTACTGCGAAGATAGCATATTTTTTCAATACGTGCAAATACAAATCTCTTATCTATGCATAAATTTTCCTTATCTACATATATCCTCTCGTTGACGATAAGGCCGAAAATGAAAGAATTTTTGTGTTTTGCGTTTTGAATTTTGAATTTTATTCGTACCTTTGCAGCCGATTAACCTATTGTGGGTTAGTGAAAACCATTTATTAACAATTAAAATTTTATAGCATTATGGCTGTTAAAATTCGTTTGGCACGACATGGTAAGAAGGGTTATGCTTTCTATCACATTGTTGTTGCAGATAGCAGAGCGCCACGTGATGGTAAGTTCATCGAGAAGTTGGGTACTTACAAC
>JAZOWM010000087.1:0-35363 GCA_045659225.1 Alistipes sp. | reverse complement strand
AGGATAAATAGAGCATTTTAATCGCGCTATCCATAACACGCGACACTACTACACTAATTGCCACTCCAACTATTCCGTATTGACAACCAACACTCACACACGCCAATGTAATTAGGCAGACTACAAGACGTATATAGAAATAGGCCTTAACCCATCCTAAACTTCTAAAATAACAATCTCCGATGCGGCTATAGGCCAAGAATAATATAGAAAGCGATATAATTCTAAAAATTCCAACCAACCACTCCCACTCTGATCCGAAAAAGATATCAATAATAATCTGCGCACTCAGCACGAACGCTGCCATCAAAATCATTGAGAACCAACTTACCAGCGAGGAAGCGGTCAAGAAAGAGCCTTTCAACTTTTCCTTATCACTACTATACGACGATAATATAGGAAATAGCACCGTATCGTAAATACCATTCACCCTATCCACAATACTCGTTATAAAATTTGCAGGTCGGTTATATGCACCAATTTGCGCAACAGGTATCCATCGAGTTAAAATAAATTTATCAAGTTCGGTTGTAATTTTTCGTACAATAACACTTCCAGTTAGCCAGCCTCCATACGACAATATATCTTTATTGTATCGAGAATAAATTCTGAAATTCGGCATAACTCCTCTCACACCAAAGAGGATTATTGTCATCAATACAGCATTTGCGATTGCTGAGGCTACCACCGATTTTACACCATACCCTGCAATAGCCAAGCCGACACCTATGCCAGACGAAATCACATATGCTGCCACTTGGCACCATCCAAATTTCATAAAATCGAGCGTTTTCATAAACAACGCTCTCGCCACGCTATTTACACTACACAACAAGATTGTAATTGACATCCATCTCAACGAATCGGTAAGTTTATCTCCATAGCCCATCAACTCCGATAAAGGCTGAGCCAACACAATCGACAACAACGAGAAAACAACACCCAATATCGCACTCCAACCCAATGCGGTCGAAATAAACTCGTTTGGAGCGTCACTACGTTGAATTACAGCAGAGCCGAGACCTGCCTCAGTAATACACTGAAAGACACTAATGACTGCTATAATAATTGCATAATAACCAAAATCCTCTGGGGTAAGCAATCGCGACATCAGAGCAAAAACTCCAATCTCCAATATGCCCATTACAATTACAACAATAGTTTGAGCAGATAGCCCCTTATATACCTGATTTCGTGTATTATTTTCTGCCATATCCAAGTCGGTGTGACATACTTTTTACCTCAAAAACTCAATCTTTTTTGTGTGAACCTCTTTTTCGTCGGGGATCTGCATATAGTCGCCGTAGATTTTGCGGAGGTATCCATCGCAGTCGTGTGGCGCGGGGAAGTCGTATCCCTCGAACTTTATAGTCGAGAGCGGATACAAGTCCGCTTCGCTATGCCATTCGCGATAGCACCAGGTGCCATAGCCGTAGCGTAGTTGTTGTCCAGGGAAGAGGTTGCTCAATGCTCGCCACACCTTGAACGATGCAAAGGCTATCTTCTTTCTGAAAGATATAATCGCCTCCACCAGTTTGCTCGATTTATGTTTATTGTCGAATTTTCGTATTCGGCGAAGGCTCATATGGGTTTGATGGCTGGTAAACTTGTGAGTATACTCCATCGGGAAAACATCGATGAATATGCCTTTGTATTTGAACTTCTCGCCACCAGAGTGCTCCTCAATTAGAGAGTGGCGATCACGAACTTTGGCATACCCCATAATATAGTGGAGGTCGTTGTCGGATGTGTGCAGGAGGAAATCCTCATTATCCTCAAACACCTCCAAGAAACGGAGATAGTCCTCTCGCATCATCTCGATATCGAGGTCATCGTCCCACGGAATAAAACCTCCGGGGCGCACAGCTCCAAGCAGCGTTCCCGAACTCAGCCAATAAGGGATATTATTCTCTTTACACACCTTATCTACGTGCAACAAGATGTCGAGCATTCTCATCTGCACCTTGCGTAACAGGGAGCCTTCGGGGTTATGCTCGGCTCGCAATTTATCGTGAAGTTCGCCTCGTATCATCTCTGTAGCTTCTATTATCTTCTATCGGTTTATCCTATAACTCTTTCAGTGCCTCTACAAGGTAGTGATTATCCTTGCGGTCGCGCACAGCAATGCGGATATACTCGCCTCCAGCAAATGCTGCTTTACCCGAGCAATCCTTAATAAGAATATCATAGCCAGCAAGAAGTTTTACGGCAAGTTCGTGCGATGTGTACTTACCGCCCACCAATTCGCACATAAAGTAGTTGGCCTGCGATGGTATCACGCGCAAGAATGGAATCTGCTGCAACTCCTCGAAGAAGAGTTTTCGCTCTTTGCGGAACGCTTCGCAAGCGCGGAGATAATCCTTGTGGTACTTCTCGTAAATCTGCATATAGAACTCGCCAAAGGAGTTGATATTCCATATCGCAACCTCCTTCTTCAATTCAGCAATGAGTTCGGTATCGCCACTCGCAAGTACTCCGAGGCGCAAGCCTGGTACGCCATACGACTTCGAAATGCTCTTCACCACAACAAGGTGCTTATTTGCGCCAAGCAGTTCGTTATGCAACAACGAGAACTCGCCCTCAACATCGACAAAGTCGTCATACGACTCGTCAACAATGAAGCGGATGCCACGCTCGGCAGTCCAAGCAATCAAGCGCATCAAGTCGCCATACGGGATATAGTTACCCGAAGGGTTATCTGGGTTAATCAGCAGCAACGTGCCGATTGTCTTATCCTCATAGAAGGCAATGATATCATCCGCCGAGTAGTGTTTATCGGCATTCGACGGAATATACGAAACGATATTTTCGCGCACCGAGCGATTCGGATACTCCTCAAAAGTAGGATAGATAACACCAATCTGCGAGGTGTGACGCTCAATCAACGCCTTGATAAGTTCGGCTGCGCCATTACCCACCACGATATACTCCTGCTTAACCGAGAAGTTCTTGGCTGCAAGCAAACTATTCACTCTCATACCCGAAGGGTACTCGCGCAACAATGTCTCGAACGACGCCTTCATCTCATCGAGCATCTGCTTAGGTGGGAAGTATGGATTCACCAAGTAGCAGAAGTCCAACATATGTGGGTAGCGCCAATAACCACCGTAGCGAGAGGTAAGAGCCTTATATTTCTTCTCGTCGCTCTCTTCGAACATTCCCGAGGCGATATCGAGGTCTTGAATATCGTCAATCTCATACCACTGTTCGCCCTGCAACGGCAACGCCTTGAGTGGTGAGTCATCGAGCAGAGTTATAACCTTCAGCACCTGCTCGTAGTATTCGTTACGTCCGAGGGCTTGGCAATATGCCTCCAAGAATGGCACATAGTGAGTTGCCGAAAACTCCTTCGAGAACTTGTAGATATTTACAGTTTTGTAGTAGCTATCGATATACGAGTACTTAAAGTCACGCTTCGAGATAAAGTTCTTAATTTTGCACTCGTCGTTCAACACAACCACAGTACCATCCATCCAGCTCTCGTACTTGTCGACCAATGCGAGGTTAGGGTAGTCGTTCTCTACAAGACGTCTTACAACAGCTGGCTCGTAGATAAGGTCCGACTCCAAGAGCAAAGTGTCCTCAGCTACGAGGTAGTCCTTCGCCAAGTAGAGCGAGTAGATATTGTTTGTCTTGTCGTATATCGGATTGTCGACATAGACAATCTCTACTCCCTTGTAGCTATTGCCTACATATGCCTTTACGTTTTCGCGCTTGTAGCCTACGACCAGGACTATTCGAGATAGGTTGTGTTCTGCCAAACACTCCAAAGCCCTGTCGATCAATCTCACTCCATTTACTTCGAGCATACACTTGGTGTTGTCACCCGTAAGCTCTCCAAGACGGCGACCCATACCTGCCGCCAAAATCACTGCTTGCATAGTTTAATCTTCTCTAAAAATATCTCGTGTATAGAGCTTATCGGAGATGTCCGATAGCTCAGGAACATAACGATTGGCTATTATTACTGTCGCCTCTGCTTTGAAGCGAACTATATCGTTTACCACCTCCGAACCAAAAAATCGCTCACCATTGGCAAGAGTTGGCTCATAGATTATGACCTTTGCCCCTTTAGCCTTGATGCGTTTCATTATTCCCTGAATTGCACTATGGCGGAAGTTGTCGGAGTTGGTCTTCATTGTCAGGCGATACACTCCAATGACCACCTCTTTCTCTCGTTCCGAGCTCCATTCGCTCGAACCAGTGTAGTAGCCCGCTTTGCGTAGCACCTGGTCGGCAATGAAATCCTTGCGGGTGCGGTTGCTCTCCACTATCGCCGACATCATATTCTGTGGCACGTGGTCGTAGTTTGCCAAGAGTTGCTTCGTGTCCTTAGGCAAACAATAGCCTCCGTAACCGAATGATGGGTTGTTGTAGTGCATACCTATTCTTGGGTCGAGTCCCACACCTCGTATTATCGCCTCGGTATCGAGCCCCTTAACCTCGGCGTAGGTATCCAACTCGTTGAAGTAGCTCACTCGCAATGCCAAGTAGGTGTTTGCAAAGAGTTTTACGGCTTCCGCTTCGGTCAAACCCATAAAGAGCGTGTCTATTTCAGGCTTCAATGCCCCCTGCTGTAATAGTGAAGCAAACTCTCGTGCCGCCTTGTCAAGTCGCTCATCACCCTCGGGATAACCAACGATAATGCGGCTTGGGTAGAGGTTGTCGTAGAGAGCCTTGCCTTCGCGCAAAAATTCGGGCGAGAAGAGGATATTTTCTGTCTGATATTTCGCTCGTGCCGTTTCGGAGAAGCCCACAGGGATAGTCGATTTAACGACCATTATAGCATTTGGGTTCACTTTGGTCGCGAGTTTTATTACAGCTTCAACTGCCGAAGTATCGAAGAAGTTTCGTTGACTGTCGTAGTTTGTTGGGGTTGCAATAATAATAAAATCGGCATCACGATATGCCTCTTTCGCATCGAGTGTTGCTCGAAGATTCAACGCCTTCTCGGAGAGGTATTTTTCGATATACTCGTCTTGAATAGGAGATTTGCGGGCGTTAATCATCTCGACCTTCTCGGGTATGATATCTACCGCAATAACCTCGTTGTGCAGGGAAAGGAGTGTCGCTATCGACATTCCCACATAACCCGTTCCTGCAACCGCAATTTTCATAGTTGAAAGACCTATCTAAAATCGACTAATTTCTGCAATATTAACCAACTTTTTTTGTTGGCGATGTGTGTTTTTTCGCCGATACGCTTTGTGAAATGGTAGATAGCTGTGCTACGACCAATCTGTATTCGCATAAACTTGTAGAATCCCGCCGTAATTAAAATTCCACTAACCATTACAACATAGAATTGAGTAGTGATTGATGCTCCAAACTTGTAGGTAAGATACCACAAAAGTACCACTATGAGGTTTAGTGTCAGTACACTCAACGTTGTTCCTACATGCGAGAAGCCAAGCTCGACAAATAGATGGTGAAGGTGAGTTTTGTCAGGATGGAACGGTGACGTATGGCGAATAATACGCATTGCCATAACTCTCACTGTATCGAATACTGGCACACACATTACTGCGAGGGTAAATGGCACCAATCCAAATTCTCGTCCTACGATAAATGTCTCACATTGACTACCCGAGCAGATTGCCGTTACAACATAAGAAGACATTACTACGCCCATCATTAGCGAACCCCCATCTCCTATAAACATCTTTGTCTTGATGCCAAATACGTTGTGGAAGAAGAATGGTAATAACGAGCCAATGGTTAATAAGCAGAGGAGAACCATAGCTGTATCTCCCGCTTCGAAGAATAGCAATCCAAAAATAGCGCTTGCCAAGATACAAAAGCCTGACGATAATCCATCTACTCCATCTATGAGATTTATGGCGTTTACCATACCTACAACCGAGACGATGGTTAGAGGCATAGCGATCCAAGTTGGCATATTGCTATAACCCCACAACCCGTGGAGATTGTCTAATGACATATCTGTGATAAACATCATCATAAAGACCACTGCTATCTCGATTACAAAACGCAGCCAAGGTGACAGATTTGCTACATCATCGGCAACACCTACGCAGAGCATTACCGACATTGCTACAAACATTGGCAGCAATGCGTTGATGTCGAAAAAGATGGTCGATACGCATAGTCCTGCTATCAAACCAAAGAAGACAGCAACACCTCCCATCACAGGAACAGGATTGCGTTGCAATTTGCGAGCATCGGGATTGTCTACAATGTTGCGTCTGTTTGCAAATCTGACCACATGTGGGTGTATAAGTACCACCACTAGCAGGGATGCAATAAACGCAGATGATAATCCGAGAAAGACGGACGGTTCCATAAGTTTTTTGTTAGGTTAATTTGTTATAAGGTTGTTCTTGGATTCTTCGTTAGCCCAAGTTTGCTGGTCTTACCTGTGCGTACGCGCATAACTCGGGAGCTTTGACAGTGTATTAACGCGTTGATTTACAGCGCATTACCGTCAAACATTTGGGCTATATGCCGCTCAGTAGCTCTAAAATGCCATTTGTGTGCATACTCTATAGCCTCTCTAATACCCGACAAATATAGCCAATAATTATCAAATCAGCAAATCAAAAGAGTCTTTTTTGTCATTTTTCGATGCTATTTTTTCTCGTTAGTTTGCGGATTGAAATCTTTATGCATAAAAACTCATATATATCGCCTCTCTTGACGTCGTTTTGTGAATTGCATAACCACCTTGACCGATGAGTAACTTATCGGTCAAGGTGCAACGTGTTTGTTACAAATAGGATAGTTTAGACTGTGCGTATTGAGAGCAAGTTGAGCCTCTATTCTAACTAATCAACTCTATTTGTTTCTTTGCTAAATAGGTGCGGTAGTGGTTGTGTGAAATGAGTTTATATTAAGGGTAAAAGTTTGATATGCCGCCACTTCTGTCAAACTTAAACCCTCTTCGAATCGGATGCCTCTGATGCAGTATTCAAGAATTATTTTCCGAATTATCTATTGGGTAAAAGTGTAAGGCTGAATATCGCTCTTGTTCTCCTAATGTCACTTTTTGAATAGTTATTGCAACCTCCGAAGAGGCTGGAGCTGTCGCCCCGGTGTTCTTGGCACCGTGGTTGTTTATGTAGATAAATCCATTGAGGTAGGTCGCAAAGATTAGCCAAAGCATATATGGCACAAAGAGCCACGCGGCAATAGGGCGGCGGTTTGCTGCGTAGATGATGTAGGCAAAGACGGTAACATCGAGTGTAAGAATCACAAGTAGTCCCGAAAGAGGGCTGCGTAATGCGAAGAAACAGACGCTCCATAAAAAGTTGAGTAACAGCTGTAATAGCCACAATCTAAGTACGCTCAAATCTCTCTTGATGAGAAGCGTACCCACCGATATGGCTATTAGTAGGTAGAGTATCGACCAAGCTATTGGAAAGACTATGCTCGGAGGTGTTAATGGCGATTTGATAAGTGTTGGATACCACTCAATAAGTGCCTCTCCTTGAATGTAGGAGCCGAGCATACCTATGGCAAAAGTGATTAGGATAGGGATAAAATAGGCAAGAAACTTTCTCATTTTGCATAATTATTTTCTCGCCTTTTAATGCAAAGAGCAAGCCAAAGAGAAAAGCCCTCGGCTCTCACCGAAGGCTTTTCTCTTTAGCTTAACACCAATCACATTTGTTTAGTATGGGAACCAGCGGTTAGGCTCAGCCTTGAGGTACTCATTATCAGGCTTGCGCTTGAAGCTTAAAGTTACTTTTGCGCGCTTCTTGCCGCCAGTGATAAGGTTGGTAACGGTAAATTCTACATCCTTAGAACCCTTTGGCAGAGAGACCTGCACTGCGCTCATTGCACCTACTATAACAGTTGAAGCCTTGCCCCACTTGAGCTCGAAAGGAATTGAACAGTGGTTGGTAAGGGTTACGAGTGTACTCTTCTTTGTATCGCACTGATGCTCAATGGTTACGCTATTCTTGAAGAACTCGTTGAGATACTCCTCCTTACCTATGAGCTTGTTGCTGTGATAAGCGATAGTACGACCAGCAAAGAGAGCCTCTTTGATAGACTTCTCGTCACACTTCTTTGCAAGTATGAAGGTCATATTGCGATATGCTCCATCGTTGTAGTAAGGGTAGAATCGTTCCGCCATTGTTGCGTGACCGTCCGAGTTTGAGATGGGAGCAAGACCATTGTTGAGGCAGTGTGGCACAAGCCAACCCCAAAAGGCGTGACCATTACCGAGCTCGGTGCCCTTTACGTACCCCTTAGCATACATCTCCTCTGCCAACTCTGTCATCTTGGTTTTGGTGTCAGGATTGCGCTTTGGGTGGTTCTGGAATACGAATGCGCCCTGATCGGCTGCGTTCTTGATAGCCTTGCGGATATCTGGGTCGTAGATTTTGTTGTTGTCCTTGGTGAAGATGGCGTTGTAGTGTCCCTGGTTGCGGGTAATCTCTACGCCACGAACCACTAACAAACCATACTGCTCATTGCCTTCGAGAGCCTCCTCGTAACCAACATTCATATCTACGAGAATGCCGTGCTCGTCTGGTCTTTCGTTGACGCCTTGGATGTTGGTATTCACACCCTTTGGAAGGTTGCGATACTCATCTTTAATATATGCGCCCATATACTTGATGAGGTTGCGCTCGATACGGCGGTACTCCATATGGTCGGTGATGGCGATGATGTCCAAACCGTCCATCCACGCCTCGCGCAAACGCCAAGGGGCTGTTACGCTACCATCCGAGTAGATTGTGTGGGTGTGAAGATCAGCCTTGTAGAGGTTGTAACCGCCCACCTTCGGAAGGATAATCTCTTGACGATGCTTGCCTGTGTAGGTGGACTGTGTAACATCGTTCTTCTTCTGGGCAAATGCAGTTGATACAAACGCAAGAAGCACAACTACCAAAATCGAAAACTTATTGTTTCTCATATCTAATAGGTTTAATTCTTGTTGAAATTCTACGCAAAGGTAAAACTTTTTCTCTATTATGGATAGGTCAATTCCTAAAAAGTTAAAAGACAAAGAAAAATATTTCTAATTTTGCATTCTGAATTTTGCATTCTGAATTTTTATGGATTGGTTGTTAGAACTCGGATATTGGGGACTTTTCATAGGCTCGTTCCTCGCGGCTACGGTGGTACCTTTTAGTGCAGATGTGCTGCTGATAGGTATGCTCGTTGCGGGAGGCTCGCCCTGGTTGGTTGTTGCCATTGCCACTGCGGGAAATTTCATCGGTGGGCTCACCTCCTATGGCATTGGTCGCATCGGCAAGTGGGAGTGGATTGAAAAGCTGGGCGTGAAAGCCGAAACCCTTGAAAGGCAGAAAGCTAAGGTCGATAGGTGGGGTTCGTGGTTGGCTCTACTTTCGTGGGTTCCATTTGTGGGCGATGTGTTCGCTGTGGCGCTCGGATTCTATCGCACAAAGTTTATTCCTTCGGCAATCTTTATGTTCATTGGCAAGGCAGGTAGGTTTATCGCTTGGTACTACATCTACACTCTCTTTTAAGAGAGAAAATGCACTTTTTTACAAAATTTTTAATTTTTAATTTTTAATTCTAAATTTTTATCGTACCTTTGCACCCGCTTTATAGCACAAAACATTTTAATAATTAAAGTATTATGAACAATTACGAAACCGTTTTCATTGTCACTCCAGTGCTTTCTGAGGCTCAGGTAGCAGAGGTTGCTGACAAATTCCAGGGAATCATCACCGAGAACGGCGGTCAGATTGTGAATGTTGAGAACTGGGGCTTGAAGAAGCTTGCGTACTCTATTCAGAAGAAGACAACCGGTTTCTATTTCTTGGTAGAGTTCACTGGTGAGGGCTCGTTGATCAACACCCTCGAGACACAGTATCGCCGTGATGAGCGAGTTATCCGTTTCTTAACTTTCAAGCAGGACAAGTACGCTGTAGAGTACTCTGAGAAGCGTCGTGCTAAGCTTGCTAACAAAAACAAGGAGGAGTAAACTATGGCAGAGATGAATCAGGGTGGCGAGTTGCGCTACCTCAACCCAGTATCGGTTGATGTTAAGAAGAAGAAGTATTGCCGTTTCAAGAAGCTCGGCATTAAGTATGTAGATTACAAGGATGGTGAGTTCTTGAAGAAGTTCCTCAACGAGCAGGGTAAGATCCTTCCTCGTCGTCTCACAGGTACTTCTCAGAAGTTCCAGAAGAAGGTGGCTCAGGCTGTTAAGCGTGCGCGTCACCTCGCAATTTTGCCATTCGTAACCGATTGTATGAAATAAGGAGGAGAAGCACTATGGAGATTATTTTGATTAAGGATGTAGAGAACCTCGGATACGCAAACGATATCGTTTCGGTAAAGCCAGGTTATGCGAACAACTACCTCATTCCACAGGGTTTCGCAAAGGCTGCTACTGCTTCTGCAAAGAAGGTATTGGCAGAGAACCTCAAGCAGCGTGCTCACAAGGATGCTAAGATTTTGGCAGACGCTCAGGCGCTCGCTGAGAAGATCGCTAACCTCCCACTCACTTTCGCTGTAAAGGCAGAGGAGGGTCGCATCTTCGGTACAATCACTTCGGCTGACATCGCTGCTGCACTCGCAGAGAAGGGCGTTGAGGTTGAGAAGAAGAATGTTACTGTTGAGGCTATCAACACTGTAGGTGAGTACAAGGCTGCTGTTAAGCTCCACCGCGAGGTTAAGGCAGAGATCACTCTCTCGGTTGTTGCTGAGTAATCATTCGGACAACACAATAAGAAAAGACGAATCTTTCAAGGTTCGTCTTTTCTGCTTTTAATACCTATTTGTTATTTGTATAATTCGCCTTGCCAAGCATTGCGTTCGGTGAGGCGTTTTTCGAGCATATTCCAAAGAGTTTCGTTGCGTACCAAGCCCCAGTTGCGACCATAGTGGTAGCGCGGTGGCGCCTCCGATGCAAAACGCTCGACCACAATATCGGGGCGCAGACGGCGCAAAATCTCGATGAAAAGGTCGAGGTAATCCTCCAACTCCCAAAAGCGAACGCGCTCGGGGTGCTCGTCGTATTCACGCTCCATAGTCGTGCCTTTGAAGACTTGCAACTGGTGAAATTTTATGGTTGTAAGTGGCAGAGCATTAATGCGTTGCACCTGCTCTATAATCATCTCGTCACTCTCGCACGGAAGTCCCAAAACGAAGTGTGCTCCGACTGCTAAACCTCTCTCGGCAGTCATCTTCACAGCACGCTCGGCACAGGCAAAATCGTGTCCTCGATTTATTGCTTTTAGAGTTGAATCGTAGGTCGATTCTATGCCATATTCTATGGTTATGTAATGCTCCTTTGCAAGCTCGGCAAAGTAGCCCAAAATCTCCTCTGAAACGCAGTCGGGACGGGTGCCAATAACCGCTCCTATAACCTCGGGGTGAGAGAGTGCTTCGGAGTAGCGTTCGCGTAACACTTCGAGAGGTGCGTATGTATTCGAAAACGATTGAAAATAAGCAAGATAACGTGAGGCTGTACGATAACGCCTACGGTGAAATTCGATGCCCTCTTCAATCTGCTGAGTGATGCTTTTCGAGGGCTGGCAATAGGAGGGTGTGAACGCCTCATTATTGCAAAAAGTGCAACCCCCGAAACTTACCTTTCCGTCACGATTTGGACAGGTAAATCCAGCGTTGATTGCCACCTTCTGAACACGCTCGCCAAAGTGTCGGCGGAAGTATGCCGAGTAGCTGTTGTATCGTCTATCGTCCCCCCAAGAGTACATATCGAAAATAATTGTGGTGCAAAAATAGTATTTTTATACTATTTTGTTCGCTTTTTGGGAGAAAATTGCTATATTTGCGGTAGAACCTAAAATCTAACGAGATGAAATCAATCTTGCAATTGAACTATATCAAGGCGGAGCATACTGAGGAGCTACCCGTTGCAGATAGGGTACTTATTGCCGAGGCGCAGAAGGCTACCGAGTTGGCTTATGCTAAATATTCGGGATTTAAGGTGGGAGCAGCAGTGCGTTTGCAGAGTGGAAAGATTCTGCGTTCGGCAAACTCGGAGAGCGAGGTCTTTCCTTCGGGCTTGTGTGCCGAGCGTTCATTGCTCTACTATGTGGAGGCAAACCACGCAGATGACCCTATTGAGGCTTTGGCTATAGCATCTAATCCTTCGGAGCGCGAGTGCTACCCTTGTGGCGGGTGCCGCCAGGGGATTCTCGATGTTGAGGGCCGTCAAGGTGCTCCAATCCGAGTTATTATGAGCGGCAACGGCTCAGCCTCGATTGTCGAAACTGCGCAGTTACTTTTGCCTTTTACCTTCCAGCTCTAAAAACTCCTATCTCCTATCTCCTAACTCCTAACTAAAGATTATGTTTAATCCGAACGATATACTTTACGAGGACAATCACTTGCTTGTTGTGAATAAGCGCGTGGGTGATTTGGTGCAGCCCGACAAGACGAGTGATGATGCGCTAGAGAATTACTTGAAGGCATTTTTGAAGGTGCGCGACCATAAGCCGGGCGATGTTTTCCTCGGTGTGGTGCATCGAATCGACCGCCCAGTGAGTGGCGCGGTGTTGTTTGCCAAGACTTCGAAGGCGCTTGTGCGTCTGAACGAGATGATTCGCAAGGGCGAGATACATAAGCGCTATTGGGCTATTGTCGAGGCGCGTCCTGCGGCAGAGCAGGGTAGCCTCCGTCACTATATCTTGCGAGATGGCAAGACCAACCGTTCGCACGCCTACAATGCACCTCACAAAGATGCAAAGGAGGCGAAGCTGAACTATGAGATGTTGGGATGTAGCGACCGCTACACTCTGCTCGAGATTGAGCTTTTGACAGGCCGTCACCACCAAATTCGTTGCCAGCTCTCGAAGATGGGGTGCCCGATTAAGGGCGACTTGAAGTATGGCGCAAAGCGCTCGAACCCGAATGGTGGCATCTCGCTCCACTCGCGCTCGTTGGAGTTTTTGCACCCAGTGCGTAAGGAGTTGGTTAAGATTGTTGCTCCAGTTCCGCAGGACGACAACCTTTGGAAGTTTTTTGACGAGAACCTTAAATAGAGAGAACTATGAGAAGCATGATGAGACTTTTGATTTTTATCCTTGCAGTGTTGGTGTCGGTGCGGGGGGTATATGCTTGGAGTGGCAAGGGCCACGCTATGATAGGCTATGTGGCAGATGCTAATCTTACGCCGAAGGCTCGCAGGATGTGTAACAAGTATCTCGAAGGCTCGTTATCCTCTCACGCATCGTGGCTTGACAAGGTGCGCTATACGAAGGAGTATCACCATACGGCTCGCTGGCATTCGGTGGGTGTCCGAGGAGAGGAACTTGTGCCATCGCAACTCACAGGCTCGAAGGCTCGCTACGATACACCGATGCAGCAGAATGATCACGGCGTTGCTCGCCTCGAGGAACTTATGGAGCAGATGAAGGATTATCGCAATTTGTCGGATTCGGCTGTGGTGGTCAATCTCAAAACGATAATCCATATTGTGGGCGATTTGCACTGCCCGGGACACACCTTCTTTGCCGATAAATCGATGCAGTACAAGATAAAAGTCAATGGTAATTCTTGCGCCTTCCACAATTTTATCGATGGGGCGTATAACCGTTGCAATGCGGGCGTAACCTATGCTGACTTCTATAAGCAGAACTGCAATTTGACCAAGGCGGAGAAGAGACGTTTGAGCAAAGGCGATGCAGAGTCGTGGCTGAGAGACTATTTTCCGATATACCGAGAGTGCTATGAGCTATTGCCTGTTGGAGGCGAGTACAACGATTTGACCGAGGTGCAACAACTTCGCCTAAAAGAGATGACAAATCGCTTGTATGTTGAAGCTGGTATTCGCTTGGCTCATATCATAAACGAAATTTTCAAAAAGAATTAACAAAACGGAGTTATGCGTATCGTAATACAGAGGGTGCAGCGATGCAGCGTTGAGGTCGAGGGTAATATCATCGGCGAGATTGGTAAGGGCTTGGCGATATTGCTCGGTATTGAGGATGCCGATACCCAAGAGGATATAGATTGGTTGTGCGGTAAGATTTCGCGGTTGCGAATCTTTGACGATGAGAATGGGGTGATGAACCTCGACATTCGCCAGGCGGAGGGTAGGGTGATTGTAATTAGCCAATTCACCCTCTTTGCTTCGACCAAGAAGGGCAATCGCCCTTCGTATATCCGCTCGGCAGGCGAGGCTGTAGCAAGACCTATGTACGAGAAGTTCTTGGCGACTCTCTCGGGCGTACTCGAGGCGGAGGTTGAGCACGGTGAGTTTGGTGCCGATATGAAGGTCTCGCTTGTGAATGATGGTCCGGTGACAATATGTATAGACTCAAAAAATAAAGAATAGATAAGATGAAAAAACTATTAACCTTTGTGTTGGCGTTCGTGGCACTCTTGGGTGTACCGACTGCTTACGGCTGGAATAGCGCAGGTCACTGCACTATTGGTCATATAGCCGACCAGAATCTCACACCAAAGGCGCGCAAGATGTGCGGCAAGTATCTCGGTCACTCGTTGGCCTACTACGCTTCGTGGCTCGACCAGTGGCGCTACTCGAAGGAGTACCATCACACGGCACGTTGGCACGCCGTCGGTGTTAGAGATGGCAAGTTTATCCCAGGCGAGTTGGTGGGCGACATCTCTATCTTCCGCGCACCGCTTACCGATGACGAGCACGGCGTTGCTCGCTTGGAGCAGATGCTCGAGGCGTTGAAGAACTATCGCAATATGCCCGATTCGGCAGTTGCGGTGAACCTAAAGTGTATTATCCATATGGTGGGCGATATGCACTGCCCAGGTCACGTATTCTACGCTGGACAACCGCAGTTCGAGTTTAAGGAGAATGGCGAGGATGCGCGTTTCCACGGCTATAACGACCGCTCATTCAACCGCTTCCACAAGGGTAAGAACTCTGATGATTTCTGCAAGAAGTATTGCCGCCTGACTGCGGAGGAGAAGGCGGAGTTGAATAAGGGCGATATGGAGTCGTGGGTGAGGGAAAACGAGCCTCTCTTCCGCGAGTGCTACACACTGCTCTCGCCAACCATCGACTATAAGGATTTGCCCGAGCAAAATAAATTGCGAATGAAGGAGATTGTCGATGAGCTCTTGATTGAGGCGGGTTATCACTTGGCAGAGGTTATGAATAGAATTTTCAAGTAGGAGGAGTATTATGAAGAGTTTTCGATATATCGTAGTCGCACTTTTGACGCTCGTTGCGACTGATGCAATGGCTTGGACTGCCGATGTGAATAAGGCGATTTTGATGCTTGCCGAGATGAATCTTTCAAACAAGGCGAAGAAGGAGGTCTGCGAGTTGTTGGGCGCACCACTCTCGTCTGTAGAGTTTGTCAATGAAGGTAAGAACAAGACCCGCCTCAACGAGAATATTAAATCTGTTACGACAGACGAGAAAGATGCGGTGGTGATGCTCGAGAAGGCTATCGCTACGCTCGAGAATAAGGTAGCATCTGCCGAGGAGCGCAAGGTAGCGTTGCTCGCGGCAGCGGAGATGACGGTGGATATCCACTGCCTCGCAAATATTCTCATCGACAAACATCTCGAGAAGGATTTTGTTATCAAGCGTCACAACTCGATGCGTGTCACCTTCCGCTACTATAAGGTGAAGAAGTCGAGCTGGCAGGAGGTGTGGCATAGTGCATATCACGCGAGCCACGGCGCATTCTCGCCTGAGATGTATCTCTACGACTGGCAGTTTGCGACTCAGGGGTTGGCAAAGCAGTACAAGAAGGAGACTATCGCTCCTCGCAAGTGGGCTGAAGAGTCGGGCGAGCGCGTGATGCAGACCATCAAAAAACTCAAGTCGGACGAACTTATCGAGATGGTTGAGGTGCCGAAGTTGGAGGAGGTGAACAATGCGGCGATGTATGCCGCAGCGTTCCGCTTGGCAGGATTATTAAACAAAACATTAAAATAAAAAACTACTACTATGAAGAACTTACGCAACTTAGCGATTCTGCTTGTGGCACTCGTGGTGTCGCAGAGTGCAATGGCGTGGGGTGGCTGGGGTCATCACATCACTGCTTACATCGCAGAGAAGCACCTCACACCCGAGGCAAAGGAGAAGTGTCAGCACTATCTCAAGTACAATTTACCACACTACTCATCTTGGCAGGACTACTGGCGACATAGCGACCCTTTCAAGGAGTCTAGCTTTTGGCACTCGAGCTACGTAGATAAGAACTACAATATGATTGGTCACAAGGGTATCGAGACTCGTGATGCTGCATATCAGGTAAATCGCATCATCAAGGAGATGGAGAAGGGTAAGTATCATAAGCTATCCGACTCGTTGGTTGTGGTAAATCTTAAATTCTTGATTCATATGGTTGGTGATATGCACTGCCCAAGCCACATCGTATATACAAAGGATTTTGGATTGCAGCCAAAATCGATGAAGATAAAGGGTAAGAAGTATGCTCATCATAAGTTTTGGGACGCATCACCGCAGTTGATGCATCCAAAGTGGAATGCTGACCGTTTTGTCAAGGCTTACGACACCTACACCCCAAAACAAATCAAGAAAATTGGTAAGGGTAATCCATATAAGTGGAGTCAGCAGAATGCTCACAATATTGAAAAGACATATACCTATTGGGAGAAGGGTGCCGAATTTAAAAAGTTCAGCAAGGAGCAGCGCAAGCAGATTGATGAAACCCTGCATGAGCAGTTGGCGTATGGCGCTTATCGCTTGGCGGCAACACTCAACAAAATTTTCAGCAAATAACGGATGGAGGATTGTTCTATGAAGAGAATTGTAATATTGATAATGGCTTCGGTTGCGATGATGGGCGAGGCGTTGGCATTTCACTCTTTCGCACATCAGTCGATTGCGGCGTTGGCAGATAAGTATCTCACCGACAATGCAAAGAAGGAGGTTAAGGCTATCTTGAAGGGCGATATTGTCAAGAGTTCGACCTGGTTAAATTCACTGCGTAAGAGTGCAGAAACCGCCTATACCAAGGAGTGGCACTTCACCACACTCGATGCGAATGGCAAATCTACAACCACCGCCGAGAACGATGGCGTGGTGGTACTCGAGAAGGCTATCGCCGTGTTGCGTGACCGCGCCAATCAGAGCGATTCGTTGGTGCAGGCATCGCTCAATACAGTGATTCACCTCGTGGGCGATTTGCACTGCATCTCGCATATCCGCATCGAGGGTAACGAGCCGACAAAGGGTTTTACCTACAAGACTTGGAATGAGCTAACCGCCGAGGGTAAGGGCTTCTATTGCAGCAAGACTTTCGATTCGAGCTGGTACAAACTATGGGAGAGTAAGTTTGCTACGCGCTACACAATCTTCACCCCTCAATACTATGGCGATGATATCGACATCTTCGCTAACGAGAAGAAGGCGGAGTACGAGAAGGGTGCACCTCGCTTCTGGGTTGAGAATGTAGGTGAGGATGTTCTTCGCGCACTCGAAACCTACCAGCCTGGTAAGGTTGTTCCAAATCAGACCGATCAGCGTCAGGAGACTGTGCATAGCCGTTGTATGGCAAAGGCGGGCTATCGTCTTGCAGCACTTTTGAACGACATTTTCAAATAACAGACAAATCAAACTTAAAAATTAAAATATTATGAAAAAGATTTCAATTCTTATTCTTGCGTGCATCGCCACTATGGGTGTGCAGCGCGCAATGGCTTGGGGTGGTAGAGGTCACCACATCGTTGCCTACATCGCCGAGCAGCATCTTACTCCAGAGGCAAATGCAAAGTGCCGCGAGTACCTCCAATTCTCACTTCCACACTACTCTTCGTGGCAGGACTATTGGCGTAATAGCCATCCGTTCAAGGAGATTCATCACTGGCATATGAATCGTGTAAACAAGAGCTTTAAGACCGTAGGCACCAACGGCAATGTTTCGCGCGATGCCGTAACTCAGATTGACCGCATTGTCAAGGAGATGTCGGGTGGCAAGTACAAGCAGATGTCCGACTCGTTGGTGCAGGTAAACCTCAAACTCCTCATTCATATGGTGGGCGATATGCACTGCCCTTGCCATATGGAGTATTCGAAGGATTTCCGCGAGGCTAATGGTTACAAGAAGAACTCAATCCTCGTGAAGGGCAAGAAGTATGACTACCACAAGTTCTGGGATGCAGCACCTGCATTGATGCACCCAACTTGGGATTTGTACAAGTACCGCGAGGTGTGCGACACCTACTCGGAGAAGGAGATTAAGAAGATTGTGTGCAAGGGTAATGTCTACAAGTGGAGCAAGGATAACGCAAAGCGCGAGGTTGTGATGTTCGACTTCTGGACTCGCCACGAGGAGCTCTCAAAGATGAGCAAGGAGAAGAAACAACGCATTAACGATTTGATGCACACTCAGTTGGCTTATGCTGCTTACCGCTTGGCTACTACACTCAATATGATTTTTGCTTACTAACCCCGAAAAAACAGAAAGAAGATGAAAAAGATTATAGTTGTGATGTTTGCTTTGGTAATGATGGCAAACGAGGCTCTCGCATTCAACGAGATGGGACACAAGTCGATTGTGACTTTGGCAAATAAGTACCTTACCGAGAGCGCAAAGAACGAAGTAAAGGCTATCCTTGGTGGCGAGATGACCGCCGAGGTTATGTGGCCCAACACTCTTCGCAAGGCGGAGGCTACCGCTTATACTAAGGATTGGCACTTCTTCAACCTCAATGAGCAGGGTAAGTCCACTACCACAGCGCAGAACGATGGTGTAGTAGTTCTGGAGAATGCCATCGCAGTGTTGCGCGACCGCAAGAACCACAATGCCGCCGAGGTTAAGGACGCTTTGCGTAAGGTGATTCACCTTGTGGGCGATATGCACTGCTTGTCGCATATTCGCATCGATGGTATCGAGGAGACCAAGGGTTTTATCTTCTACCACTGGAATGAGGTTGAGGGTAAAAATCGCAAGGATTGGAAGTCGCAGTGGTATAGCCATTGGAACAACGGCTACTTCAATCGTTATAACAAGATTTTCCCTATCGACTACCACGCAAATGATATTGATATTCACTGCAATGCAAAGAAGTCAGAGTATGAGAAGGGTACACCGCGCTTCTGGGCAGAGAATGTTGGCGAGGATGTAGTTCGCGCACTCAAGGATTTCCCTATGGGAGAGTCTGTTCCAACACAGATTATTCAGCTTTATGAGTACAACCACGCAAAGTGTATGGGTAAGGCTTCGTATCGCTTGGCTGCGCTCTTGAACGATATATTCAAATAGAAAAAATCTACAAAAACCTATTAAAAATGAAGCGTAGAATTTCAACCTTCATACTTGCGCTTGTTGCTATAATGGGTGTGCAGAGCGCAATGGCGTGGGGTGGTCACGGTCATCGTATCTCGGCATATATCGCCGAGCAGCACCTCACCCTCGAGGCAAAGGCTAAGTGCGAGCACTACTTGAAGCACTCGTTGCCATACTTCGCATCGTGGATGGACTATTGGCGCAATATTATACCATTTCGTGAGATTCACTATTGGCACACTTGTACAGTAGATGACAACTTGGTACCTGTAGGTAAGCCTGGCTATCCTACACGTGATGCAGCCTATCAGACTGAGCGTATCTTGAAGGAGATGGGCGAGGGTAGGTACAAGGAGTTGCCCGATTCTATCGTTATGGTGAACTTGAAAGTGCTTGTTCATATGGTTCCGGATATGCACTGCCCAAGCCATACGGGTTATCCAAGGTCGTTGGGTATGCGAGTTGGCCCAATGATGGTTAAGGGTAACAAGTACCCTATGCACAAGTTCTGGGACGCCTCTCCATACCTTTTGCACCCCGATTGGGATGTTAAACGCTATGCTCAAGCTGTAGACGTCTACTCGCCAAAGAAGATTAAGAAGATTCAGAAGGGTAATGCTACAAAGTGGGGTATAGATAATGCTCATACTATGGAGGCAAGCTACAATCTTTGGGAGAGTGGAGATGAGTTTACCGAGATTGCTAAGGATCAACGCAAGGCTATCGAGGAGCATACATTTTTGGCATTGGCAAAGGGAGGTTATCGCTTGGCTGCGGTGTTAAATACAATTTTCAATGAGTAGAGTGCTATGAAAAAGATTACACTATATATAATAATGGTAGCATTTGCTACCCAGGCGATGGCGTTCAGCCCATTCGGACACCAAACAATCGCAGCTATTGCAACTAAGCACCTCTCCGAGGATGCTCAAGTTGACGTAGCGAAAATTCTTGGTTCGGATATGGTTAAGGAGTGTGTTTGGCTCAATACCCTTCGCGCTAAACCCGAGATGGCCTACACAAAGAGTTGGCACACCTTTACTCTCGATAGAAGGGGCAAAGCAACCACTACAGCCGAGAGTGATGGTATCGTGCAGCTCGAGAAGGCTATTGCAGTGCTTCGCGACCGCTCAAATAAGAGCGATTCACTCGTGAAGGCTTCGTTGTGTACAGTTATCCACCTTGTGGGCGATATGCACTGCATCTCCCACGTCCATATTGATGGTATCGCCGTAAGCAAGGGATTTAATTTCAAGCTTCATAACACCTTGGTAGGTAAGGGCTATAAGGAGTGGAACGCCTCGTGGTATGCAATGTGGCAGAAGGGTTTCCTCGATCGTAATGTTATCCTCTCGCCTGAGTATTATGGTGCCGATGTCGAGATTTTCCTCGGTGCCAAGAAGGAGGAGTACGAGAAGGGCACACCTCGTTTCTGGCTTGAGAATGTAGGCGAGGATGTACTCTTCGGTTTGGGCATATTTTCTCCTAATAGAGCCATCTCGGTGGAGGAGAAGGAGCGTATGGAGGATATCCACAACAAGTGTATAGCCAAGGCTTCGTATCGTTTGGCTGCACTTTTGAACGATATTTTTAGATAGTATATATCGAAAAACTGATACCTAACTATGAAAAGTAGAATTTCAATTCTCATTATTCTGTTTGTCGCTCTATTCGGCATTGAGAATGCAAAGGCGTGGGCTGGATTTGGTCACGGATCTATTGCCTATGTTGCCGAGCAGCACCTAACTCCGCACGCGAAGTCGGAGGTGCGCCGTTACCTTAATCACACGCTTCCATTCTACGCTTCGTGGATGGACCACTGGCGCGCAGTGCCGCCATTTCACCCAACAAATAGTTGGCACGGTTTCTCCGCCACAATTGATGGCAAGGTGGATTGGGCAAAAGGTGATGGTAAGGCAATGGGACAGGTTAAGATGATATTGGAGACTATGGGCGGTGGCAAGTATAGGAACCTGCCCGATTCACTCGTTCGACACAATCTTCTTATCTTGGTTCACGCGCTACCTGATATGCACTGTCCGGTACACGTGGGCTACTCCAAGAAGGATTATCCTCAGTATCGCTACTCGTTGCGCCGCAAGGGTAAGCCATACAAGATGCACGCTTTTTGGGATGCAGCGGCAGGTTTCCAACGTAAGGGTTGGACCTTCGAGAAGTACGCTTCGGTGGTTGATAATATCACTCCAAAGCAGGCAAAGAAGATAGTCAAGAGGGGCGATTTGGAGTATTGGGGTAAGGATATTGTAAAGCAGGGACATCGTGCCTATGCTATAACCCCTGCAAATAAGGATATTACAAAACTCACACCTACCGAGAAAGCAGAGGTATTGACCTTGGTTGATGAGATGGCAATGAAAGCGGCTTATCGCTTGGCTTATGTACTAAATACAATTTTCGAATAACAAACTTAAAACCTACAGATAATCGTGAAAAAGATATTTTTGGTTGTCGCATTTGGTGCAAATGCGTGGAGCCTTACTCAGGACGAGGGTGTTGTGGTTTTGGCGACAAAGCATCTCTCGGCAGAGGCTAAAAGTGTGGTCGAGAACTATTTGGGTACAAGCTATCTCGATGATGTTCAATATCTTGTCAACCTCGAGAAAAAGAAGGCGGCAACTCATCCGAAGGAGATTCACTACCTCTATCTCGACAAGAACTTGAAACCTATGAAGGCCGAGGGTGGCGATGTTTTGACAGCCCTCGAGGAGATGATGACCGTAGTTCGTAATCGCAATTCATACTCTAAATCCGAGGTTGTCTATGCGTTGCGCAGCATCATCAATCTTATGTGCGACCTCCACAACTTCTCGAATGTTCGCATCGAGGATGTACCACACTCGTATGAGAACTTCACCTTCCAGTGCTATGGCGGTGATATGGGTAAGCGTAAGGTCGCTACGAAGGTTTGGTGGACACGTTTCTGGAATGCTTATGGCGGCTGGCACCCTGGCTTCTCGGGCAACTTATGGGCCGAGGATTTGGAGTTATGCCACGGCAAGCAGCGCGAGGAACTTTCTGTTGGTTCACTCTATGATTGGGTGGCACAAATTGGAGCTGAAGCATCTCATCTCTATGAGCGTATCAAGCCTGAGTATGAGATGACTCGCCGTGAGCGTAACGAGTTGGAGTATCTCAACTACGAGATGATTGCTCGTGCGGGCTATCGTTTGGCAGCCCTTCTGAATGAAGTTGTGAAATAATAGGATAGAAGAGTACAATGAACAAGAGAGTTATACTTATATTGGCGGCAGTAGCATTGCTCTCTGTCAATAGAGTGATGGCGTGGGGTGGCTTTGCCCACTCGGCTATAACCGAAATTGCCGAGCGTAACCTCACCGACCAGGCACGCGAGAAGATTCATCACTATCTGAACCACTCGCTTCCATTCTACGCAATTTGGATGGATCAGTATCGCTATACCGACCCATATCGCCCATCGGGCAAGTGGCATAGCAACTGGATGGATAAGAGTGGTGCGGTGGATATGACCAACGAATACTGTGCTGCATATCAGACCACTCGCATCTGGAATGCGATGAAGAACTATAGAAATATGCCAGAGAAGGAGGTTAAACTCAATCTGCTCTATCTCATTCATCTTGTTGCAGATATGCACTGCCCTTGCCACAATGTATGGCCTAAGGAGTCGCATCCGCAGTATCGCTACCACCTTACCAATAACAAGGGTGGAAAGGAGAGCTTCCACAAATTCTGGGATAACGATGCAATCCTCTATGGTCGCAAGAAGTGGACTGTAACCTACTATGCCAACAAGATGGCAACCCTCTCGGAGAAGGAGATAAAGAAGATCTGCAAGGGCTCGCCATACAAGTGGGCAGTTTCGAGCCTTCCGAATGCGGAGCGAACATTTGAGCTAACTCCAAAGGGGTCGAATGTGCAGAAGTATAGCAAAGCCGACCGCTTGGAGATGCGCCGTATCTCGGACGAGGAGATTCTCAAGGCGGGCTATCGTTTGGCGTATGTTATGAATCAGATTTTCAAGAAGTAAGGAGGGTAGAGTATGAAGAGATTATTTATTACACTCGCCCTTGCAATGGGCGTATATACGGCACAGGCGTGGAACTGGGTATACGATCAGGCGGCTTTGCTCTTGGCTTTCGAGAACTTGACACCTGCGGCACAAGCCGAGATGAAAAAGTATCTTGGCGAGAATATCCGTCAGCAGATTCAGACCTTCGAGCAGGCTCGCAAGAAGGGTGAGTTGCTCGAGACTGCGGAGTGGCGTACCGTGTCGCTCGATATGGATTTGAAACCTGTGGTAGCTGACGATAAGAGTGCTATTGCCCAAATCGAGAACGCAGTCGAGGTGGTTAAGAATCGTGCATCGAAGAGCAATGAGGAGGTTGCATTTGCCCTCCATAAGATTATCGAGCTGACCATTGAGATGCACAATGTTGCCAATGTCTATCTCGAGGAGTTCCCATATTCGAAGGAGGACTTCGAGTTTCAGCAGTCGGCTGGAGGCTATGGCAAGAAGGAGAAATTCAAGAGCCGTAAGTGGAAGCACTTTTGGTCGTATGGATTCTCGGTGTTCCATTCGAATTGGTCGGCAGAGATGCACGTACGCGATTTGAAGGTGTGCCAAGGACGCTATAAGGAGCAGTATATGGCAGGTACAATCCGCGATTGGGCTACCGATATGGGTAGATTGGTAAAACCTCTCTACGAGTGGGGTGCTCCCGGTTGTGCACTCTCGCGTCAGGCTCACGCCGAGAACGAGGAGTTGTTCCTTGCAGGTGTGGCTCGTGCTGCCTATCGTATCGCAGCATTGTTGAATGGAGCAATCAACTAAAACAGATTTAATATGAAGCAATTAACTCTTAAAATCGCTCTCCTAGCTTTGGCATTCTCCGCAGCTACGGAGGCATTTGCTTGGGGAGGCATTGGCCATTCGGCCATCGCATACGCTGCCGAGCAACTGGTTGAACCCGAGGTGAGACAGAAGTGTCGTCAATATCTCGGCACAACCATCACCTACCAAGCATCGTGGATGGACGCTTATCGTTCGATTAAGCCATATACCGCTTGCGATGAGTGGCATAGTACAAACATCGATGCCAAAGGGAAAGTAATGAAGGGCCTTTCTACGACAGGAGCATATCACATCGAGCGTATTCGCAAGGAGATGGGAGGTGGCAAGTACAAGCAAATGCCCGATTCGTTGGTGAAGATTAACATCCAGTACCTTATTCATATGATTGGAGACCATCACTGCCCTGTGCACGTGCGTTGGAACAAGGAGTCGCACCCGCAATACTTCTATTCGTTGAAGAAGAAGGGACAGAAGTTGGGGTATCACGGCTTTTGGGATAGTTCTCCAGGCACTTGGCGTAAGGGCTGGACGGCAGATAAGTTCTATGCGAAGATGACTTTGCTCACACCAAAGCAGGCAAAGAAGGCGCAGAAGGGTACAGGTTACGACTGGACTCAAGAGACTGCTAATACTGCGCGTATAGGCTTTGAGTTGACACCAAAGGGGACTGATATAGCAAAGTTGTCAAAGGAGGATCGTAAGGCTATTCACGAGTTGGTGGATCGTCAGATACAGTTGGGCGCCTATCGCTTGGCTGGAGTGTTGAACGAAATATTTATGAAGTAGTGCTATGAAAAAGATAATTATATTGATAGCAGTTCTCTTTGCTGGCGTATTCTCGGCAGGAGCCTGGTCTCATAGTATGGATAAGGGCGTATTGCTCTTCGCTCAGAAACTTCTTACACCCGAGGCAAAGAGTGTTGTGGCAGAGTATGTTGGTGACGACATCACAAAAGCCGAGGGCTACCTTGTAGCGCAGCGCAAGGCTGGTCGCTTGGCTCATACCGAGAGCTGGCATACTCTTCACCTCGATAGCAATTTGCAACCTTCGGCAAAGGACGAGAACGACGCTTTTGTGCAGATAGAGAAGGCTTTGGAGGTGATGCGTAACCGCAACCAGCATAGCAAGGCGGATGTTAGCTTTGCAATCCATACCGTGATGAACTTGATGTTGGATATTCACAACCTTTCGAATGTGGCACTCGAGGAGTATCCACTCTCGGGTACCAATTTCGAGTTTATGATGACTAAGGGCTCGGCTCGAGGTAAGGGCGGAAAGATGGTCTCATATCGCTGGAAGACTCTGTGGACATACCGCTATGGTAGCTTCCATGCAGGCTACTCACCAGAGATGTGGCTCGAGGAGTTGGGCGTTATGTTTGGCGACAAGAAGGAGGAGTTCTCGGCAGGTATATTGCGCGATTGGGTTGGCGATATTGGTGGCTACTCGAAGCCTATCTACGAGCGTTTGAAGCAGGATGGTAATAAATTCCTCCACGCTACAATCCATTCGTACGACCTTTTCAGTATGAGTTGCGTAGGCAAGGCGGCGTATCGCTTGGCGGCACTATTGAATCAGAACTTAAACTAACATAAAAAGATTATGAAACAGCGAATTTTGGCAGTTGTTGCAACCGTAGCCGCGTTACTCTCGGCGGGAGATGCAAATGGCTGGGGCGGTATTGGGCACCGCTCGATTGCCTATGTGGCAGAACAACATCTAACACCTGAAGCAAAGGAGAAGTGTTACTACTATTTGCAACACACCCTCCCTTACTACGCATCGTGGATGGATTATTGGCGTGGTGTAGGCATCTACAAAGAGGTGAACAATCCCCACTCAATTAAGGCTATGGACGATGGCGCTAACATCGATTGGGGTGGTAAACCAGCAGGACGAGCAATGGGTCATTTGGTGAATGCAATGGCGGAGTTGGGAAATGGTAAGTATAAGTATCTCCCCGATTCGGTAGTACGCCAGCGACTTATCAATATGGTTCACTACTTGCCCGATTTCCACTGTCCGGTGCATGTAGGATTCTCAAAGAAGATCTTTCCTGAGTACCATTATAAAATCTACAAAAAGGGAAAGCCTATTAAGTATCACAGTTTCTGGGACGGTTCGCCAGCCTTTACTCGCAAGGGTTGGACCTTCGAGAGGTATGCTGCAGAGGTGGACAATGTAACCCCAAAGCAGGCGAAGAAGTGGGTGAAGGGCTCTTATGACGATTGGGCTCGAGATATTATTAGGCAGGCTCATCGCTGCTATCAGATTACTCCTGACGGTACCGATGTGGCAAGAATGTCGAAGGAGCAACAGGCTAAAGTCCTTGAGTTGTCGGACGAGATGGCTATGAAGGCGGCCTATCGCTTGGCCTATGTATTGAACACAATTTTTGCAAAATAGTTATCACTCGGACAGATTATATATTATGAAAAAGATATATCTACTTTTGGCATTTGTTCTGACAGTTTCTGTTGCAAATGCGTGGACTAAGAATTGTGAGGAGGGTATTGTTATTATGGCAACCAAGCACCTAACTCCAAAGGCTAAGGCGGTTGTAGATAAGCACTTAGGCTCGAGCTATGGCGATGATGTTCTCTATCTTAATACTCTCGAAACTAAGAAGCAGGCAACTCACTCCAAGGAGATTCACTATGTACACCTTGACGGCAATATGCAGCCTAAGAGTGGCGAGGGAGACGATGCTCTGAAAGCATTGGAGGCAGCATTGGATGTCGTGCGTGGCTACGAAACACACTCGGAGGCGGAGGTTCGAACAGCCTTGCGTGTGGTTATAAACCTTATGAGCGATATTCACCACCTCTCGAACTATCGCTTCGAGTCGATACCATACTCCCAGGCGACTCATAAATTCATACGCCACAGCTACGACTATGGCAAGAAGAAGGAGGAGACATCAAGGGTTGTTTGGGACAAGATGTGGTATGGCTATAGCTCTCGTTATTCGGGCTTCTCGGGCGATTTCTGGGCATACGAGATGAATATCTGTCGAGGTAAGAAGTTCGAGGAGTTTTCGGAGGGATCGCTTCGCTATTGGGTATACGAGAATGCCTCAACTGCTGCTTCGTATCTCAATAAGTACACCCCAGACTATGTGATGTCGCCATTTGAGTTCCATAGCTTGGAGGATGTCAACTACGATATGATGGCGCGTGCAAGTTTCCGCCTTGCCGCCCTCTTAAATAACACTATCAAATAGGATTGTAAAAGAGTTAAATCAATAGTCATATGAAGAGTAAAATTTATGTAACTTTGTTGGCTCTCGTTTCCCTATTCGGAGTACGACAAGCAAGCGCGTGGAATGGCTTCGGACACTCTTGCGCTGCGTATATCGCCGAGCAACACCTCACCCCTGAGGCAAAGGCAAAGTGTGAGCACTACCTTCAGCATTCGTTTGTATTCTATGCATCGTGGATGGACCAGTGGCGTTATATCAACCCATACCAGGAGACGAGTGGCTGGCATGTCATCTATGTCGATGAGGATTGGAAACTCGAAACCTCGAAAAAGAAGTATGCCGAGTATCAGACCGAGCGTATATGGAAGGAGTTGAAGGATTATAAGAATCTTCCCGATTCTCTTGTGCGTCAGAATCTTATCTATCTGATTCATATGGTGCCAGATTACCACTGCCCAGTACATACATTCTTCCGCAAGGGTACTCACACCGAGCGCAAATACTCGCTCAAAACCAAGGGTAAGAAGTTCTCGTTGCACACCTTTTGGGATGCTTCTCCAGGCTTCAAGCGCAAGAATTGGACTATGCAACGCTACTGCAAGGAGGTGGATGTTATCTCTCCGAAGTTGGCAAAGAAGTATCAGAAGGGTAATGCTATAAAGTGGGCGAACGATGCTTTGAAGCAGGCTCACCGCGTCTATCCGATTACCCCTGCCGATACCGAGACTACCAAGTTATCGAAGGAGCAGACTGCCCAGATTCATAAACTTACGGATGAGATGATTCACAAGGGAGCCTACCGCTTGGCAGCTATTATGAACGATGTTTTCAAAGAGTAACAAGGAGGGTGAAACTATGAAGAGATTATTTTTGATTGTAGCTTCGATTGCGTGTATTTTCACAGCTCAGGCTTGGACAAAAGTGGTTAATGGAGCATCACACTTGATAGCTCGCAAGTATATGACAGAGCAGGCTCTTGCCGAGTATGATCGTATCGAGGCATTGAAGCAGTCGGTTGATTATAAGTGGATTCCGGTGAAGAATTCGAAGGCTATGCTCAACGCTGAGCTCCAGTCGGTTACCACTGATGAGGGCGATATCGTGGTTCGCATTGAGAAGGCGTTGGATGTGCTTCGTAATCGCAAGAATCACACCGCAGCAGAGCAGTATGCTGCATTGGTAACAGTGCAGAACTTGTTGCCAAATCTCCACAATGTGGCTCGTATCGGCATCGAGGGTGTCGATAACTCGTTGCAGGATTTCAAGTTTACCTGGACCGCAGGTAAGGAGGGTTCGAAAAAGTATGAGAAGCGTGGCGAGATGACCTGGTCGCGCTTTTGGACCAACAACTTCTGCTTTTGGCATCAGGGTTGGGATTCGGACTATTATGCCTACGATATAAACCTCCGTTTTGGCAAGTTGCACGAGCAGGCTATGAAGGGCAATTTGCGCGATTGGGCGCACGAGATGGGCGTTACAGCCAAGCCGCTCTATGAGGCTTGGTCTCCAGGTTGCACAATGAACAACGAGAATCGCTTGGTGTTGGAGGACCTTCACTTGAAGCACGTTGCCTATGCAGGTTTCCGTATGGCGGCACTCCTCAACGAGGTGTTGAAATAGCCGAGTTTAGAGAATAAATGGAGAGTGCAGTGAAATTTATAAATTTCACTGCACTTTTCTTTTGAAGTTATCGGAATAATCCATAATTTTGTAGTTGATTAGGTTTGTTGACGAAAAACAGCTAAAAATGAAGAGAATTATTCTTTCCGGTGGAGGTACCGGAGGTCATATCTACCCTGCAGTTTCGGTTGCCGAGGCGTTGATTAAACGCTTTGGCCAGGAGGTCGAAATCCTCTTTGTAGGCGCCGAGGGTAAGATGGAAATGACGCTTATCCCAAATTTGGGTTACAATATCAAGGGACTGAATATTGTTGGATTGCAACGCCGTCTGACGCTGAAGAATTTGGCCTTGCCATACTATCTCGTGCGTAGCCTCGACCAGGCTCGCCGCATTATCAAGGAGTTTAAGCCCGATGTTGTGGTTGGCTTTGGTGGTTATGCCAGTGCTCCAGTCATCTTTATGGCACAAATGATGGGTGTTCCTACCGTTATTCAGGAGCAGAACTCTTATGCAGGACTTGTAAATAAACTTGTTGGAGGTCGTGCCAAGAGTATCTGCGTGGCATATGATGGTATGGAACGATTCTTCGATAAGAGGAGGATTGTAATGACGGGAAACCCTTTGCGTAGTGCATTTGGTAAGGGGGATATCGACCGCAAGGAGGCTTTTGCTCACTATGGCTTGGCAGAGGGATTGCCAACAATTTTGATAGTAGGAGGCTCGCTCGGAACACGCACCTTGAACAATATGATGAAGTCGTGGCTTGTTACGCTTAACGGCGAGGCTCCCGTGCAGGTTATTTGGCAGACAGGCCGCTTCTACGAGAAGGAGATGCGTGAGTTTCTCTCGCACTATCCAACCAAGAATATCGCACTTGTACCATTTATCGATAGAATGGACTACGCCTATGAGGTTGCCGATTTGGTAATCTCGCGTAGTGGCGCTTGCACCGTGTCGGAGTTGTGCTTGGCGAAGAAACCTACGCTCTTTGTGCCGTCACCAAATGTGGCAGAGGATCATCAAACCAAGAATGCACGTGCCTTGGTAGATAAGGATGCTGCGATGATGGTGAGCGATGCCGAAGCTACAGATTGCGGTATTGCAACCGCTCTGAAGATGGTGTCAGACGAGGAGTTGCTTGTGAAGTTGAAGAAGAATATCGCAAAGTTGGCTAAGCCCGATGCTGCAGAGCGCGTAGCTGACGAGATTGTAAAACAGATTAAGGCTTAAGACCAATATGGTGAAAGATAGGGTATATTTCTTGGGTATTGGCGGTATAGGAATGAGCGCATTGGCACGCTACTTCCTCCACGAGGGTTGGCAAGTGGCTGGCTATGATCGTACCGCTACCGATTTGACTCGCAAACTGGAGGCGGAGGGAGCGCAGGTACATTACGAGGATGATGTAAAGCTTATCCCTGAGGCTTTCCTCGACAAGGAGCATACGGTGGTAATCTACACCCCTGCAATCCCAGCCGACCACTCGGAGCAGGCGATGTTCCACGCCGAGGGCTTCGAGATCAAGAAACGCTCGCAGGTGCTTGGCTTGCTTTCGCAGGGTAAGTATGTGATGGCGGTGTCGGGTACACACGGTAAGACCTCTACCTCGACCTTGACAGCGTGGTTGAATAACGCAGTTTCGGGTGAAGGCTCGGCATTCTTGGGAGGTATCTCTAAAAATTTCGGCTCGAACTTGGTGCTGGGCGAGGGTGATAGATTTGTGGTTGAGGCGGATGAGTTCGACCGTTCGTTCTTGCAACTCTATCCCGATGCAGCGGTGGTGACTTCGGCGGATGCCGACCACCTCGATATATATGGCACTCACGAGAAGGTGAAGGAGGCTTTCTCGCAGTTTATCGTCCAAATCAAGGAGGGTGGCGTGCTGATTATGAAAAAGGGCGTTGATGTTGCCGTTGCGAACGATAAGATTTCGGTTTACCACTACTCCTACAATGAGGAGTGCGACTTCTATGCAAAGAATGTCGAACTGTTGGAGGGTGGCTACTATCGCTACGATATTGTTACTCCTACGGGTGTTGTCAAGGGTTGCACTCTCGGTATTCCAGGTTGGGTGAATATCGAAAACTCGGTGGCTGCGGTGGCACTGCTTTGGTCGGTGGAGCGCGATTTGAAAGATCACGATGCACTGCGTAAGGCGTTGCGAGAGTTCTCGGGCGTGAAAAGACGCTTCGAGTTCTACGTGAATACTCCAAACGCTGTCTATATGGATGATTATGCTCACCATCCACGCGAGTTAGCTGCAACTATCACATCGGTCAAGCAGATGTTCCCTTCGCGAAAGGTTACAGCGATTTTCCAACCGCATCTCTATACCCGCACCCGCGATTTGTACGAGGAGTTTGCAGAGGCGTTGAATGAGGCGGATGATGTTGTGTTGTTGCCGATATATCCAGCGAGAGAGTTACCTATTGAGGGCATCACTACCGAGATTATCGCTAACCTTGTGACCAAGCCTTGTAGCATTGTTGAGCGCGAGGTGTTGGCGGCAACCATTGCTGAGATGGATACCGATGTGGTGGTGTCATTCGGAGCAGGCAATATCGATGCGTGTTGTGAGAACTTAGCAGAGACAATTAAACGAAAAACGGAAGAATAATTCTCAATTCTCAATTTGAATTGTATGTGGCGTAGGTTGTTAAGAGTGGTAGGTTTTCTATTGGCGGTGGCGATAATTGTTGCCTACATCTGCTATGCTTCGCACCTTGCGCAGGAACATAGAGTAGGGCAGAGTGTAAATGAGATTATTATTTCGGTGCTTGATAGTGCCGAGACGCGACAATTTACCTCCTCGGCACATATTCGCAAGATATTACAAGAGAGCAATATCAAACTCGAAAACGTGAAGATAGATAGCATCGATGCTGTATCTATCTCGGAGAAAATCTCTCAATATGGTTTTATTCGTGATGTTGAAGCGTATGTGACTTACTCGGGTAAATTGTATGTCGATGTAGAGCAACATGAACCAACCTTGCGACTCTTGTGTGGAGGTATGAACTCCTACGTTACTAGGGAGTACGAAATCTTTCGTTCCCCTGCCCACTCGGCGTGCTATGCAGCAATAGTTACTGGCAACTATACACCTCGTCTTCCTCGTAGTTACGAAGGAAATATCCTCGACTACTATGCCGCACAGATTGCAAAGGAGGATTATAAACTTGGAGTATTGAGTAATAGACTCGATTCGCTAAAGCGAGAGGAGCGCGATTGTAGAGAGAAGAGGAACGATCTGCGCAAAAAGAGTAGAAAACGCAGATGGGAGAGAGAGGAACGCTACAAGCATAGGCGAGTGGGTGTGATGCTCGAAATGGAGAATTGCAACAATATCCTTGCAGCGTTGAGCAAGAGTAGAGAGTCGCTCAAGAGAGGTGAAGAGGTGGTGGCTTTGCGCAAAAAAAAGTTGCAGAAAAGTTGTGATGATTTTACCAATCTCATTAACTTTGTATCGCAGATTAAGAGCCACCAATTTTGGGGTGCAGAGGTTGTTCAATTTGTGGCAGATACGACCACTATGGGAGATATCTCGCTACGCCTTGTACCACGCAGTGGCGATTTTGTTGTGGAGTTTGGAACACTCGATAATAGCGAAGCAAAGTTGTCGAAGTTGCAAAAATTCTACGACAAAGGTTTGTCGTCTATAGGATGGAATGAGTATAAAACGATAGATGTAAGATACGATAAACAGGTGATTTGTACGAAATAGTTATGGATAACAAGGAGTATATAATCGGAATAGATATAGGCTCGTCAAATGTGGTTATGGCGGCGGGCGAGCGCACCAAAGATGGCGAGATTTCGGTTCTTGGTGTCGAGATTCAGGCGGTGGAAGGCTGCGTGAAGAATGGCGATATTGTGAACTATATCGAACTCGGAAATACCATTGCAAAGGCTAAGGCAGCCTTGGAGCAGGATCTCGGATTGCGTATCAACTCCTCATATATTGGAGTGTCGGGCAAATCGGTTTATTGTGTGCGTTACGAGGACTATGTGGAGATCAACAACCAGACGGGTTGCGTTACCGAGAACGAGTTGCGCGAGCTGAACTCTCGTATCGAGATGGTGATTTCGGGCGGTGGTGACGAGATTGTTGAGCGTACTCCTCTCCGCTACTGCATAGACGACCACCAGGAGGTAAAGAATCCCCTTGGCTCCTTTGGTCGCAAACTTTCGGCAACATACCTTTTCGTGTTGATTAGCCGACAGCAGCTCGATATGATCAACCGAGCTTTGTACCGTGCCGAGATTAAGACAAGTGGCTTGTGCGTAAGTCCAACACTCCTACCACGATTGTTGTTGAGCGAAACAGAACGTGAGGAGGGTGCTGTAATTGTAGATATTGGAGGTGATTTGACCGATATATCAGTGGTCTATAACCAGAAGTTGTGGCACTTCTCTTCGTTGCCTATTGGTGCCTCGAGTATCAATAACGATATGCGCGAATTCCTAAGAATACCTATCAAGGATATAGACCAACTCAAACGAAAGTATGGCTCGGCGGTGGCGGAGAGTGTTCCCGAGAATGTCACTGTGCCAGTAAAGACCGCATCCCAGGCGAAGAAACAGATTCTTCAGCGCAATATTGCCCAGATTATCGAGGAGCGATTGAAGGATATTGCGGGATTTGTTGCTCGAGAGTTGAAATCTTGGAAGTTTGCCAATAAAGTACCTTGCGGAGTGGTATTGACTGGAGGCTCTGCCTATCTCGACAATATCGATGAGCTCTTTGCTCGCGAGTTGAATATGGAGGTGCGACTTGGTCATATGATGAATGGCTTGGACTATGATTCGCAGCAGAAGGTGAGTGCCTTCCCGCAGGCGGTAGCAATGGGACTATTGCTCTATGGCGCGCAACATAGTGTATGCGAAACTATGCCTTCGCTCTCGCAGATATTGATTAACAACAAGCATAAGCGCGAGGAGACTAAACCTGAGCAACCTAATGGTCTTGACTTTACGGGTGGTCAGAATGGTGGAGAGTTGCCAGTAGAGACTGTAGAGGTAGATTGTAGATTGCCTTACTCTCCATCTACACCAGAGGAGACTGAAATTGTCTCCCCTTCACAGAGAGATAACGTCGACATAGAGAAGCCTGTTGGAGGTGTCGAGAACCATCCTATTGAAGTGGAGGGTGGTGCCGATTCGGTTGATAATTCGGAAAAAACCGATGCGCCAGAGAAGGCGGATAATGAGAATATTGGTCAAGAGAGACAGAACGCAGGAGAGAGCAAACCTCAGAAGCAGAGCTTGAGCGAGCGCATTCGAGGATTTGCAGAGCGTTTTCGTAATAAGGTGGACGGTATGTTCACAGACGATTATATTTAGTAGTTGAGTATGGAAGATTACAGCATATTGAATGACCTTGTGTCGATAAAGAGCCAACCCTCGCGCATTATGGCGATGGGTGTTGGAGGTGCAGGTGGTAATGCCATCGAGCATATGTGGCAGATGCAGATTGAGGGCGTAAACCTTGCTGCGTGTAATACCGACCAAGTCGATCTCGATAAATTGCATATCGCCGAGGAGAATCGAATTCTGCTCGGAGATGATGGTCTTGGAGCTGGTAATACGGCAGACCGTGGAGCGGAGTGTGCTATCGCTTCGTTAGACAAAGTTCGCGACCTCCTCACTGCCAGGGGCACGGAGATGCTCTTCTTGGCGGCAGGTATGGGTGCAGGTACCGGAACGGGTGCAACACCTATCATTGCGGAGCTTGCCCATCAGATGGGTATTCTGACTGTGGCTATTGTTACCACGCCTCCGAAGAATGAGGGTCCGCATCGCACAGCGCAGGCCAATGCCGGTATCGAGAAGTTGCGCAAGAGTGTCGATGCAATGATTATCCTCAGCAACGATGCTATAAATGAACTCTATGGACATCTCCCTGCGAGTAAGGGATTTGGTCGAGCCAACGATGTCGTAGCATTTGCTGCAAAGGGTATCGCCGAGATTATCACCCACAAGTCGAACCTTGTGAATGTCGATTTCTCCGATGTCTGTACCGTTATGCGTGGTAGCGGTAGCGCTATTATGGGCGTAGCAACCGAGACAGGAGAGGATCGTGCCGACAAGGTTATAGATAAGATTCTTACCTCACCGCTCTTTGGAGATGTGTCGATTAGCGGTTCTCGCAATGTGTTGGTTAATATCTCCATCTCGTGCGCCAACTCTGCAATTACGGGAGCAGCACCCGTACCTGTACCACCACCCATACCTGCGGCGATGAACAACATCTCGGTACCTCTGGCGTGCAACAAGTCGCGCACCTTGTCGAGCGACGCCACGGCGCACTCAGCTCCACGCTCAGCCCTATTGCCTGCTCCCAAGCCATCATCACCAAGCAATATTCTATTCTCTGGCGCAATATGCAACTTAACCAAATCATCTTGGTCGGTGTTGCACGCCACAAGGTTCACTCCCTCAATCTGCATCTGCCACATATGCTCGATGGCATTACCACCGGCACCTCCGACACCCATAGCCATAATGCGCGATGGTTGGCTCTTAAT
>JAZOWM010000086.1:0-1760 GCA_045659225.1 Alistipes sp. | reverse complement strand
TTTGAAGATTGAGGATGGTAAGTTGGTGGCAAATGCTCCATTTGTTGGCGGAGAGATTCACTATACCTTCAGTGAGAATACCCCTACAAAGGCGGACGCTTTATGGAGCGAGCCTGTGGCTATCCCTGAGGAGGTGAAGGTTATCTCGGCACGCTACTTCTACGATGGCCGCGAGAGCGTTACAACCACATTGAGACGATAATACTGACTTAAATACAAAACCAAACTAATATGAAACACTTATTTTATACGATTTTTGCAGCACTCCTATTTGTAGGATGTAGCGCACCTGCTCCAACCGTGGAGTGGATTGAGGGCGATAAAGATCCTGTAACGGGACTTTACGAAAATGAATTTATAGTTCGTGGCGTTCCTGCCGATTCGAAGGATTGGGTATTCTGGTTTTGGTCGCAGACTCTCACCAAGTTCGAGGAGGTGGAGAGCGATGGAATGGAACTCAAGCTCTTTAAGGCTCGTATCCATATGCTTCGTCCGAAGGGTACACCAAAGGTGGCTGGCGAGTACCGTGTTCGCTATCGCACAGGGGCAAAGATGTGGAATTGCAGCAAGTTCCCAAGTCGTTTCTCCTATCGCAATGGTATGGAGAAGCCGATGAACATCCAGGTGAAGTATAAGATGTTGCCATTGGCAAGCGATGGCGAGGCAATCTATGCAACTAATGCCGAGGTGGCAATCTCGAAGAGTGCGCCCGAGCATATTGTACCTTATCCAAAGAGTATCGTCTATGGAGCAGAGGGAACAACAGATCTTTTGGCTTGGAAGCGCGGTGCTACCGAGGTAAAGATGCTCAACGAGAAGTACCCTAAGGGTTGGTATCGTGTGACTCTCGATGGCGGCGTGAAGATTGAGGCAGTGGACGAGTATGGTGCATACTATGCAGAGACCACCCTCGAGAATATCAAGACAAACAGCGCTGTAGTGCGTAATATGACAATCGAGGATTATCCCGATTTCGATATCCGCGGCTTTATGATTCACCTCGCAAGCTCTGCCAAGACTATGGAGGAGTTGTATGAACTGGTTGACCTTATGGCGCGCTACAAGCTCAACCTCTTGCACTTGCACCTTACCGATGACTATGGCTGGCGCATCGAGATTGCCGATATACCCGAGCTTACAGAGGTTGGAGCTCGTAGTTTGATCCCTCAGCCAGATGGTAAGGGCTGGTATAAGGAGGATGGTGCAATTATGTCATCTTCAACTTTCGACAAGAATGATATGAGCTACGCCAATAATCGTCACTACTCACGCGAGGAGTATATCAATCTGATTAAGTATGCCGCCGAGCGAAAGATTCGTATCTTGCCGGAGATTGACTTCCCTGGCCATAGTCGCGCAGCTGTTGAATCTCTGCGTGCATACGAGCGTCGCACGGGCGATACTCGCTATACTCCGACACACCCTGAGGATAAGTCGGTATTTGCATCGGTACAGGGCGTAGGCGACAACACATTCGATATCGGTATGGAGTCCACCTACAACTTTATGGCTCTTGTATTCGACCGCTTGGTTGAGATGCACAAGGAGGCGGGACAGCCACTTACCGAAGTTCATATCGGTGGCGACGAGGTGCCTGAGGGCGCTTGGTTTGGCTCGCCTGCTTGCCAGGCTCTATTGGCAAAGGCTCCAAAGGGCGCAGATGCATTGGAGGTATTCTACTCTTACTTTGCAAATCGCACAATGGATGTTGCCGAGGCTCGTGGTCTTAAGATTTGCGGATGGCACGAGGTTGTTGAGCA
>JAZOWM010000085.1:0-2956 GCA_045659225.1 Alistipes sp. | reverse complement strand
CGAGCGACTCGATTTCGATGGCGTAGTTTTGACCAAGCTCGATGGCGACACTCGTGGTGGTGCTGCGATTTCGATTCGTGCGGTTGTGAATAAGCCGTTGAAGTTTATTTCGAGTGGCGAGAAGATGGACACCTTGCAGGTGTTCCACCCTGAGCGTATGGCAGACCGTATCTTGGGTATGGGCGATGTTGTTTCGCTCGTGGAGCGTGCGCAGCAGCAGTTCGATGAGCAGGAGGCGCGCAAACTCACCAAGAAGGTGATGACCAACAAGTTCGACTTCAACGACTTCCTCACGCAGATTGACCAGGTGAAGAAACTCGGTAACCTCAAAGATGTCGCTTCGATGATTCCGGGTATGGGTAAGATGTTGCGCGATGTGGAGATTGGCGATGATGTCTTCAAGCAGACCGAGGCTATTATCGGCTCGATGACTCCATACGAGCGTGAGCACCCCGAGTCGCTGAATGCTCGCCGCCGTGAGCGTATTGCGAAGGGCTCTGGAACAACTATGGCAGATGTCAATCGCCTCCTCAAACAGTTCGAGGATATGCGCAAGATGATGAAGATGGTAACAAGTGGCAAGATGAAGATGCCACGCAACTTCGGAATGAGAAGATAAGAAAAAGCAACCAACTGGTTGCTTTTTTGCTATTAGCCGTTAGCTCTTAGCCGCTAGCCTATGTTCGATAGCGAGTATTAGAATGTACAACCTATAGACAAGCTCACACCGTGATACATTTTGTGTTTAATCACGATTTCATTATAGTAATTGCCAATTGGCGTAGTCATGCTTGATCCGACATAGTTTAATTTAGCATATACTCCCATTTTTTTATTGTAACGATAATTTGCTCCAACACCTGGTTGTAGCAACATTCCAGCTATGCAATATTCAATAGGATAATTATAATTATAGTATTCAACAGATAGAGATATCTTAGATGGGATAGGAAATTTGCCTCCAATAGATAAATCTATAAATGGTTGAACTCTTGTTTTAGTCAAATATGCTCTAAAATGAGCATAAAGAGGTATATATATTTTCACATCACCTCCTTCCAGGTAAAGGTTATGATATTTTAGTATAGGGAGTCTGGGCATTGTAAGTACCCCTACTCCAATGCCACCTCCTAAATATAAATAATCATTAAAGCGATAACCAACTATATAATTTGCACTATCGAAGATTTTAAACCCTTGCAAATAAGTATAATTACATAGTTGCAATTCTACCGATTGCTGAAAGCCTTTTTGAGGCTTTTTGAGTTCTTCTATATTTTTCAGATCTCGAGAATATAGATGATTTAATGGCGGAATAGATTTCTCTTCGGCAGGAACAATAGATTTGATATTAGAACGATAGATTATGCGAATAAGTTTATCATCGTATTTAACAACTCTGATAAATTCGCTATTATTTTCTATAATTTCACCAATGGTCAGGGTACCATTTTTATCTGTTACCACTACTCGCTCCTGTGCAAACAGAACACAGATGGAACAATTAATAGCAAATATTAATAGGACTATTCTCTTCATACTCATCATTCTAGAAATTCAACTATTTGTCCAGTTGCAGTATATTCTACTTTAAAATAGAAAGGAAAAACTCCTCCCACATGTTGATGCACATTTATATTTGTTATGGTTTGTGAGCCAACAAGTCGAGCCTGTCGATACATTTCTGACACCGCATTGCTACAAGCAGCCTTTTTAGACAAGCCTCCTATACCAAGTATATAGGTAGCCGTTGCGCTACCCGAAGCTTCTCCTAGGACTCTAAACTTTTTAGTGTGTAGAATTACTTGTGTTTGAGACACATTTCGGTTTGATGTAATATGAGAGTTTATCCCACAACCATACAAACTGACAATAGAAATGATTACAATGAAAATTTTAAACAAATTTTTCATACTACATTAAGTTTAAGTTTGCCCACCAACCCCAAATAAGGCGATTATATACAAAGAAAGCGTAGGGTTGAAAACTTATTTTAGGAAATCAGGTTCTGGAATACCTTCGAGATAAAATAAGCAACAACCTCACGCCTATACCCCATTGCAGGGTAAGGCGCAAGAAGATGTCCGCCCATTCTCTCTCTTGAATTTTCCAGATTCGATTTCCGAGAATAAACTTACACTTTCTGCGTAATTATGTATCGCAAATTTAGAAATTTATTTTCAAAATCGCAACAATTCTCAATTCTCAATTCTTAATTCTCAATTTTAATTCGTATTTTTGCACGCAAAAATAGTAACGAGTAATGCACAAGAGCGGTTTTGTAAATATTATCGGTAATCCGAATGTCGGAAAATCGACACTGATGAATGCTTTGGTGGGCGAAAGGCTCTCCATCATCACATCGAAGGCGCAGACTACTCGCCATCGTATTATGGGTATCGTGAATGGCGACGATTTCCAGATTGTCTACCCCGATACGCCCGGAATTTTGAAACCTGCATACAAATTGCAGGAGTCGATGATGAACTTCGTGCGAGGTGCGGTGAGCGATGCCGATGTGGTGTTGTATGTTACCGACACCGTAGAGGAGCAGGGCGAGCGTTCAGCAGAGATTATCGAGAAGATTAAGTTGAGCGGTATTCCGACCATCGTGGTAATCAACAAGATAGACCTCACCACGCAGGAGAAGCTCGAAAAGATTGTTGCCGAGTGGCACGAGCGATTGCCCGAGGCGGTAATCGTTCCTGCATCGGCAAAGGAGCAGTTCAATATCGAGGCAATTTTTGCAAAGATTCTCGAAAATCTGCCTGAGGGTGAGCCATACTATCCAAAAGATACCCTTACCGACAAGACATTGCGTTTCTTCGCTTCGGAGATTATCCGCGAGAAGATTCTCACCAACTACGATAAGGAGATACCCTACTGCTGCGAGATTGAGATTGATTCCTACAAGGAGGAGCCGACAATCGACCGTATTTCGGCAACTATCTATGTA
>JAZOWM010000084.1:0-16129 GCA_045659225.1 Alistipes sp. | reverse complement strand
GGTTTGTCTTCCTAAGACCGCTTGGCCTCCGACTTGGAAAATTTCCTTTTACCAGTTCAAAATCTTGTGGAAGTCGTAAGCCTCAGGGTTAGCTACGTACTGCTTTGCAGCCTCGTAGTCAGCCTCGGTTACGCGACCCTTTGCCGATACGTCACCGTCCGAATATACGGTGTGCACGTGAAGGTCTGCCTTGTAGATGTTGTATCCCTTAATCTGCGGGAGAATCATCTCTGCACGCTGTGGGGCAAGCTTTGGAAGGTAACGCAAATCGGGGTTCTTCTGAGCGAAGAGTGGGGTGGAAGCCACCATCAATGCAATAATTGCAATCGAAAATCTTTTCATAATGGTAATATTTTTGTGGTTTTATAATATTCTTTCTTACAAAGGTAAGAAAAATGCCCGAAAGTTGTTCAACTTTCGAGCACTTTTTTCGATATTTTTATCCTATGGATAAATACTACCAGTTCAGAATCTTGTTGAAGTCGTAAGCCTCAGGGTTTGCTACATACTGCTTAGCAGCCTCGTAGTCAGCCTCGGTGATGTAGTGCATCACGTTGTTGATAACCTGCTGAATCTTGTCCGACTCGATATTTACGAGACGTGGCGGAATCTTGCCAGTTGTAGGGTCCTGCAAATCCTTCAAGTAGAGTGGCGATACGAAACCATCCTGCGAGATGTAAACCATACAACCAGTCTTACCCTCCGAGAAGAGCTTGTAAACACCCATACCGAGCTCCGAACAGTATACCAAGTCGTATGCGATAGGAGTCTGACAACGAACCTCGTAGCCAATCTCTACTGGACGCGACTTAACCTTCAATCCGAGCTCCTTCAACTTGTTCTCCAACATCTCGTTGAAGATGTGAGCCTTCGATACCTTGCCCAACTCTGGGTGGCCATGGTCATCGTATGTGAAGTGTACACCCGACTTTGAAATCTCCTCGTCAGAAAGTGCGTGGAATACACCCTCCGAAATCATTGCAACACCATACTCAACACCCATCAACTTACGCTTGATGATAGACGAAACAACCAAGTTAACGATCTTCTCAACGGTAATCTCGGTCTTGTTGAACATCTCAGGGATAACAATCATAGGGTAGTGGCAAGCCGAGCCAATACCGAATGCGAGGTGACCAGCCGAACGACCCATAGCTGCAACTACGAACCAGTTAGCCGAAGTGCGAGCATCGTTGTATACGGCACGACCGATAACGGTACCACCCTCCTTAGCTGACTGGTAGCCGAAAGTTGGCGAACCTGCAGGGAGAGGGAGGTCGTTGTCGATAGTCTTTGGTACGTGGATGTTAGCGATAGGGTACTGCTTAGCCTCCAAGAACTTAGCGATGCGGTTTGCAGTCGAAGCTGTATCGTCACCACCTACGGTTACGAGCAACTTGATGTTGTTCTCGGTGAAGAACGAAAGGTTGAAGTCGTTCTCGAAGTTAGCGTCAGTTGGCTTGAAACGGCTCATAGTGAGGTACGAACCACCCTGGTTGAAGATGAAGTCAGCCTTGAAGAAATCGAGATCCTCGTAGCGTGGAGCTGGGTTGAACAAACCAGAATAACCGTGGTGCAAACCAATAACGCGGTAACCCTTAGCAAGGAAAGTCTTGGCAACGCTACCTACAACGGTATTCATACCTGGTGCAGGACCGCCACCTGTAAGAATTGCAATAGCTTCTTTCATAGTGTTTATTGTTTGTTTGAATTAAAAGTGCTCAAATTTTGCCCAAAGATACAAATAAAATTAAAAATTAAGAATTAAAAATTAAAAATTGTTTGTAGTGCATATTGTATTTTAAGCCCATTGTCTACTATTTTTCTTAAAACAGCTTGCCTTGCGGATTATTGTAAATATTTACGATGTGTGAGAGATTCTTTACCGCACGGCGTACTGTATATGCTGTTCCGCCCTTTTCGCCCGTGAAGTAGGCGATAACAGCCGATGAGTTGTCTACGAGGTAGTTATTGCGTACAGCATAGGCATTTGGAGTGTAGTGCGTAGCGAGAATTATCCTCTCGTCCGATTCCTTCATAACCCTCTCGAATAGCGCGCGTTGCGAGGCAGAGAAACGATTCTGCATATCCTCGAATGGTACTACTGCCACAACTTTTAGTTTGGAAAGTTCATTGCGGAGTGAAAGTACCATCTCTGCTGCTGCGAGGTCAAATCCCACCGCCATACCGCACAAAAAGGAGCGATAACCCTCGGCGTATAACGCCCTGATAGCTCTCGCCAACTCCTCGTTGCGCGAGCCATCATAGGTGCGGTGACCTGTGAAGCATGCGGTTATTTCTTTGTCGTAGGCGATAATTATCTATTTTTTCGATTTGTTGCTGTTTGTAACGCAAAGATAAGAAATATTTGATAGAGTAGATGCTCGATAAATTAAATTTTTACTATCTTTGTACTCAGACACGAAACCTATAAATATAAAAAAAAGTATGAAAAAATTGTTTTTGATTATTACTGTTGCCTTGTTCGCAGTATCAACTGCTATGGCACAGGTGGTGCAGACTCCGGTAAAGTCTAAGACCGGCATTCGTCTTTACGATAGACGAGTACCTCGCACCGAGATTATTTTACCTCAGGTGAAGGGCTACAACATCTACAAGGCCGATTTCCATGTGCATACCATCTATTCGGATGGCGAGGTAACTCCGCGTGAGCGAGTTCGTGAGGCGTGGTATGACGGTTTGGATGTTATTGCCATTACCGACCATCTCGAAATTCGCACCTACGAGAAGTTTATGATTAAGGCTCTCCAACCATATAGCAAGGATGGTCAGCCATTTGTATATGCGAGTGCTGGTGCAGGAAACAAGAAGGATAAGGATGCTCCGATGTTGTGTAACCTCAATGCAGGATACGAGGAGGCTCTGAGCTATATCAAAAAAGAGGATATTCCGATCTTGGCAATTCGCGGTACCGAGATTTGGCGTAAGCCGAGCGAGATAGGCGAGTATAACGCAATCTTCTTGAAGGATATCAATGCTATCTGCGACAAGGACTTGTTCGAGTGCTTCCGTCGCGTTAAGGAGCAGGGTGGATTTATTATTCACAACCATCCGGGATGGCGTCGCGACACAATGGAGAAGAGCGAGGCTCAGGTTCGCGCATACGGCGATAAGTGGGTTGATGCTATCGAGGTTATCAATGGAACGACTCTCTATCCGCAGATGATTGACCGCTGTGTTGATGAGAAACTCACTATTACAGCCAGCACAGATGTTCATCGTACATCGGCTCAAACCTATCCACGAGGAGGCGATATCTTCCGCACAATGACCTTTATTATGGCTAAGGAGTGTACAGAGAAGGCTATCCGCGAGGCACTCGAAAAGCGTCGCACAATCGGTTATTCGGCAAACAACCTTATCGGTGAGGAGATGTGGCTTAAAGAGCTTCTTGACGCATCGGTAGAGTGCAGACTCGTAGAGGTGAACAAGAAGAAGGGTTATCGCGCATTCCAGCTCACAAATACCTGCTCGGTGCCATTTATCCTCCGTCGTGGCTCGTTGGTTTATAATCTTCAACCATTCCAGTCGCTTCGCATAAATGTAAGTAGTAACAAGAAGACAGGTGAGTTCTTAAAGCCTGAGTTTGTGGTTGATAATATGTGGACCGTTGGCGACAAGCATCCTAAGTTTGTCCTTACAATTGATAAATAGTTTGACCATATAGACAAAATTAAGGAGTTCGTTCTCGAACTCCTTAATTTTTTGCTCTACAACAGATTGTTTAACAACCCAACTCCTCGCGCAACTTGCTCAACAATCCGAGTGGTGCTGCGGTAGAGAGATTCTTCATTGGAGAGATATGCTTCAACGATGGTACCTCGTCAATAAGGTGTCGGAGTGCAGGCTCAAAATGTGCAAATGAGCGAGAAATCTGACCTCCAAAGAGCAGACATTCGATATTCAACTCCGTAAGTAATGGTTTTAACTCGGTGGCTAAAATATTGCCCACATTCTGGAACGATTGCAAAGCCTCTTTATCGCCCTCGGCGCATAATCCTCCAATCATAGCAACTGTGAGGTTCGCAGGGATTTCTTTGCCACAAACTTCGGCGTATGAACGCAAGAAACCGCGCTTCGAGGCATAATCTTCGAGAACTCCATCACGATATGGACGATTGTAGAGTGAAATCGACGGAGAACCCATAGGGGAGTATTGAATCTCGCCATCTGCGGTGTGCGAGAAACCCAAACCTGTACCAAGGGTTACTACTGCCACATTCTTGTAGCCTTGTGCTGCACCGAATCGCAACTCGCCAAGTACGGCAGCCGTAACATCGTGCATAAAGACTACTGGCATATCCTCGCCAATATCAAGTAGGCTATGGAAGAAATCCTTGACTGAAACCTTCTCCAATGCCGCAAACTTGTGCGTCATATACGATACTCCTGTATTGTAGTCGAATGGTCCGGGAAAAGCAATACCTACGCCCGCCAATAGATAGCCATTATATTCGGCTATAGCGCGACCATTTGCCACTACGGTAGCAAATGAATGCTCAATCTCCTCGCGAGTGCCATTCGAGTTAATAGGTACCGAAGTCTCGGTATTAGGTAGCAACTCCCCATTGAGAGTTGCTACTACCGATTTAACGAATGTGCCTCCCACATCGAGCAGGAGAAAACATCTATTATTCATTCTCGAATCCCTCTTTAAGAGTTGTCTTGTGAACGCAGATAGGCTCTGCACCGAGGTTCTCAACTACGAACTCGCCCATAGCTGCAGGAACAACGGTCATATCCATAAATTCTGCATCGAAATAATACTCTGGGTTAGCCTTCGAGCGGATGCGAATCTTGTCACCATCAACCAAAGTCAATACCACGAACTTGCCGTTGGTGTTGTCCTCGATTGTCTTCTCGAACTCGAGGCGGCGCAACGAGAAGTACAACTCCTCGCACTCACCTACGATGTACTCTGCCCAATCAGCACCCTGGCGAACGAGGCGTGGCTCGGGTACGATAGTACCGTGAATCTTGCTGGTGCGGCGGTCGAAATCCAACACGCGCTCACCGTGCCAAGTGTGAATTGGACGTGGCTTGCCATCGAGGTCTGGACGGAGGTAGTCGTACAACTTGTAGGTGTACGAACCGATAGTCAACGAGCCAATCTCGAGGATTACCTGGTTACGACCCGACGAGTGGATTGTACCCGCAGGAAGCATTACCTGCAAACCTGGCTTCGACTCCTCGTAGTTTACATACTTCATATAGTCAACCTCCTTGTACTCCTTGTCGGCAGCCTTGATGTCCTTGATGAACTGATCCTTGTCTGCGTCATCGTTGAAACCGATGAAGGTCTTTGCACCGTGACCAGTAACTACAACATAGTAGCTCTCGTCCTGACGACCAAGCTCACCGAAGTTCTCCTGGTTGTACTGAGCGCCCGAGTGGCACTGGATTGACATATTACCAGTTGAGTGGTAGGTATCGTCATAGTTGAAACGAACCGGGAAGTACAAACCGAACTTCTTGATAGACTCGGCTCCGCACATTGCAACGCCATCGTGCTGTACGAACGAGTTGAATGGGAACTCCAACTTCTCACCATCTGCCTCGATAACGATACTAACCTCCATTGGGATAAGGTCGAATACCCAAGCGCAGTTACGCATCTCCTTAGGGAGGTTACGCAACTTCTTTACGTATGAACCACCCCATACGCCCTCCAAGTAAACTGGCTTACAACGGAATGGGTACTTAACCATAGTCTCGAGGATGTCGTTCAACGCTTCAACTGGTATCAACTGCATAGCATCGAGGTTGTCGTTACCAACATACCAATCAATCTCTCGTTTCGAGAGCAACTCACCACGCAATGTTACTGCCATCTCGAAATCGAAGTAGTAGCAACGACGGATAATCTGGTTTGTAGGCTGTGGCTTCGACTGACCGAGGTTGATGTATGCACCGCGGCGAATACGGAGGATAGACTCCTTTGGAGTAACATCGAAGAAGAACTTCGAGTCGTACAACGAGCGCAACTCCTCAACGAGAACACCTGCACCGTAAACGATAACAACCTTGCCCTGCTCTGCTGGAGCCTTCCACTCAGCAACCTGCTGCTTGTATGCCTCCAACTTATCAGCATCGAATACTCCCTTGTAACCACCGTGGTAGATGCGGCCGTAGAGGAGGGTAGGGTCCTTCTCGCGGTCCCAGCACAACTGCGGGTCGATCATTGCGTTGATCTCCTCTTCGCTCTTGAGTACCTGAGCGAAGTCGTAGTGAACAGTCTCAACGCCACGAAGACGCAACTGCTGGGTGAGGAGGTTCAACAACTTTGTGAAGTCGGTGGTGGTATAACCCTCCCAACCGAGAACGATATTCTTGTTTGGCTCAGCCTGGAGCTGTGCTGCCAACTCTGTTGCGAGGCGAACTGCAGCCTTCAATGTGCCAACAGTTACTGCGGCCTTTGTCTTTGCTTCGAGTGCCGGACGGTTGATGGCACGTGGGTCATCAAACGGGTACGGATTGTACATGAAACTCATAAATCTAAATCTATTTAAGTGTTAATAAGTGAATTATCTAATATCGTGAAATTCGATGCCCATCATCTCGCACAAGAGTGCCAACTCTTCGCGGTAGTCGCCATCAACAACTGCAAAGTGTTGGGTTGTACCCACCTTGAGAATCTCCTCGAAGAGACGCTTTACAGGTACCTCAGGGCGGAAGATAGTGTGTGAGTAGGTTGCAAGGATATGCTCACCTGGCAACGACTCAACCATTGTGCATACCATCTTGTACTTACCCTCGCACTCCACCAACTGAGCCATAGTCTTCCAGCCAGTCGAGAAGCGATACCAAGCGAATGGCGCACCTGCGTGTTTCCACTTGCTCTTCGCAAAGCGAACATCGCGAGCGATGATTACATTCTCCTGCCACTCTGGGTCGTTGTGGTCGTTTGGACCTGCGTGACCGCCTGCGAATGTACCAAACTCATTCTCGATATGGAATGGCTCCACAAAGTTTACATTCTTGCCCGAAAGCAACTTTAGGATATAGGTCATAATACCTGCGCCCATATCTGCTTCTGGTACGAGTACCGAGCTATTCTCGTTGAACCAAGGGTGGTAGAAACCTGCGCGAAGACCTACCAAACGGAACATTGCGGTGTCGATGTCGTTGAAGACCATAATATCCACATCGTACTCCTTTGCCATATCCTTCAAACCGATAGATGCTGCAACCGAAGCCTCGAACTTGTCGTACGCCACATCGTCCATCATCTTGTAGTCGGTAGTTAATTTGTCGCAATAGCCCTTCAACTCCTCGGCAGGGATAGCCTCGATAGCGTTGCCATAGTCCGAGTATGCAAGGAAACGAATCTCTGGGCCGAGCTTGGTAAAGAGGTTGTATGGATCCATATATGTAGACCACATAGCCTCATTGTAGGCAGCCAACAAACCGAGTGTCGAGTTGCGCAAGATTGCACGAACGCGAGCTGCTGCGGCATACTTCTTAATCTGCTCATTTACCTCATCGCGTGAGCCCATCACAACCTTTACATTCTTGCGAGGTACGCGCTGCACCGAGCCACTCGCCTCCAACGAGCCTACTAAAGTTCCCGAGCAGAGGTACTCGATAAAGTCGTCCTCCTCCAAGGTGTCGTAGAATGCCATCTTCTCCTTTGCTACATTGACAAAGATCATTGGAATCTCTGGCATATCGCGCAAGAAACGAATCCAAGCGAAGTCCTCCGACCACGAGAGGAACTCTGCGATTACGAAGTCTACCTTCTCGTTGTAGAAGAGGTTCATCGCCTTTTCGGCATCCTCGCGTGTATATACGATACCTGGGAATGAGAGGTCGAGGAACGAAAGGCGCTCCTGAATATCCTTGATAGCAATATCCTTACGATCGCCGTATGTGCCGTGCTCGCAGCCTACTCCGAGGTCCTTAAATCGTGGCGAAGCAACGAGCAATAAACCAGCCTTCGCCTTTCTTGTTTTTTCGCTATTTTTCATTTTGTTGAAGTTTTAAGATGTCTCGTTTGTAGAATAATTTACCACCCACAATCATAATCAAACCACATACAGCCCAGATTGTAGCAAGGATTGTGAATCCAAGCGACAAGCCCGAAGTCTCCTTGATAAGGCCGAGAATGTATGGTGCCAATGCTCCAGTTCCGAAGCCAATCATAATCATTACGCCCGAAGCCGAAGAGTGGAACTTTGTAGGGATAACATCATAGAGCACTACATAGGTGTTAGCATCGAAGAATGCGCGAGCGAAACCGAAGATTGCGAGTGCGCCGAATACGATTGCCAACGAAGTGGAGTGTCCCATATAGTAGATGCAAGGAGCTGCCGCAATCAGACCAAGACCCTGCATTGCTGTGCGCCAAGCTGGCTTACCCTTTGCACCTACAAAGTCCGACAACTTTCCAGCGATGAGCACTCCGAAGAATGCTGCGAAGTGGGTGTAGAACATCGAGTGCCAACCAGCCTCGGCTGATGTCATATTAAATGGCGACTCCTGCAAGTATGTAGGCATCCAAGTCAAATAACCTGTCAATACGAAGATAAGACCTGCGAAACCGATTGTTACAGTTGCTGCAGTTGGAGTGCGGAAGATAACAGTGAATCCGTCAATAAGGTCGCGCAAGAGATTCGACTTGCCCTTTGTTGCTCGCTCTGCCGCGATGTCGCGTTTGTCCTTGAGACGTACCATCATAATCAACGCGTGGATAATACCTACTGCACCGAACACAATAAATGCGTACTGCCAACCCCAAACATCGGCAATCTTACCTGCCAAGAAGCCACTGGCGATAACACCGATGTAGTATGCTGTCTGCACGATAGACATTGCGGTCGAACGGGTGTCGGTGTGATACTCCGAGAGCAACGCGTTGTAGTTAGGACCAAACAACGCCTCGCCTCCACCAGTAGCCACCGAACGGAGAATAATCAACGAGATAAGACCTGTTGCCCAACCTGTAAACATCGTTGCAACACTCCAGAAGAGAATACAGAGTGTGAGAATCCACTTGCGGCTATAGCGGTCGCCGAGGATACCTCCAAGTGGAACTAATACTGCATAGAAGAGGTTGAATGCAGTAGCGATGAGTCCCATATCGCTATCTGTAAGTCCGAGTCCGTCACGAATCTGAGGAAGCACGACATTGAATACTTGTCGGTCTGCCTGATTCAAAAAGTAGGCAACCCATATAAGGGCTGTTACCACCCACTTTGAAGGGAGAAATCCTTGTTTTTTTGAAGCTTCAGTCATTTTTTTAGAATTTATTTGTATTTTTGTAAATGCAATGTGTGTATCATTAGGTCTACTGTGGTGCAAATATAGCAAAAAAAAGTGAGAAAGGTTATAAATATTGTAGTTTTTTTGTGCGATTAGGGTATGTTTAACATAGATGTAAATGCTCATACTCCAATATACAGGCAGTTGATAGCAGAGATAGAGCGATTGATTGATAATGGAGAGTTGAAAGAGGGCGATTGTTTGCCTTCGATGAATGAGTTGTCGGCAGATTTGAACATCTCGAAAGAGACGGTGAAGAAGGTCTACTCCATACTGCGTGAACGCGGATTGGTTGAGTCTATGCACGGAAAAGGTTTCTTTGTGACAGCTTGGCGCGAGAACCGTAAATTGCGTATCTTTATGCTCTTCGACCGATTGAGTCAATATAAGCAGATGCTCTACGATGCCTTCATCGATAAGATTGGCGATAAGGCAGAGGTCACGCTCTATATCTACAACCAGGATATTAAGACCTTCGAGGAGTTTATCGATCACGCACTCGATAAGTACGACTACTACCTTATAACACCTCACTTCCGCCTCGATTCGGTTGTTCAGGCGCAAGCGATGAGGGCGTTGAAGCGCATTCCTAATCGTAAACTCATAATATTGGACAACTGCCCAAAATCCTTGCAAGGACACTATGGTGCCGTATATCAAGATATGTCAAACGATATATACGAAGGTTTGGGTACGGCGTTAGAGGATCTGCGTAAGTATGGTAAACTCAATGTCTTAACGCTTTCAACAAGCCTCTATGGATCCCTTATTATGGCTGGCGTAGAGCGTTTTTGCTCCGATAACAATATACCAGTAGAATTCTACTACGATATAACTCCCGATATGATGAAACGGGGAAATGTCTACCTGTTGTTGAATGGTCAGCTCGGTTTAGGTTTGGTCGAAACTGCCCGAATTGCCAAACAGTTGGGTTTGGAGATAGGCAAGGATATAGGTGTTATATCCTACAACGACTCCTATCTCAGCGATATTATCCTCGGCGGTTTGACGACCGTTTCGACAGATTTTGAGCAGATGGGTTGTATAGCTGCGGATATGGTGCTTACGAGAGAGCTCCGTAAGGTGAAATGCGATTTTAAGCTTACACGCCGTAATACATTCTAAAAGGAGAAGAGATATGATTGCCGTAAAGGATTGGGGTAAAGCGCCTTCGGGCGAACCTATTTTACAATATATTTTACAAAACGAAAGAGGTACGGAGGTGCGATTGACAAATGTCGGAGCTTCGATTTGTGGTGTTCGTTTTGCCGATAGGGAAGGCAACTTCGATGAGGTGCTTTTGGGCTATGCCAACGGAGTGGATTATATAGGAGATACCGCTACTTGTGGTAAGACTGTAGGCCGTGTCGCCAATCGAATTAAGCTAGGTCATTTGGAGGTTGAGGGTAAGACCTATCAACTCGAAATCAACAATCTCGCAAATCATCTTCACGGTGGTACGGGCGGTTATGCCAACCTTGTTTGGCAGTCGCGCATAGAGGGGAATTGTGTAGTTTTTTTTCTTCACTCTCCTGATGGCGATCAGAACTATCCGAGTGCGGTAGATGTTGAGGTGAAATATCTCTTGACCGAGGAGGACGAGTTGATTTTTACCTACGATGCCGATAGCGATGGCACAACCCCATTTATGCTTACAAATCATGCCTATTGGAACCTCTCGGGTGAGAGCTCGGGCGATATTCTCGACCACGAGTTATTGCTTCACTCCTCAAAGTCGTTGGAGATGACCATCGACCATATTCCTACGGGAAAGATTCTTGACATTGTAGGTTCTCCGCTCGATTTCACATCGTGGCGGCGCTTTGGCGATGACATAACTGTCGAGTACCAAATGATTGATAAGAAAGGCGGTTATGGCCACTACTTCCCTCGCGATAATTGGCAAAAGGGCGAACTGCAAGAGATAGGTATTTTGCGCGATAGAAAGAGTGGTCGTGCGGTGCGTTTTCTCTCAACCCAAGCGGGAAGTATGGTCTATACAGGTAATAAACTATCGATAAATTGCCCTGAGACAATATCGGGCGGTCACTATGCTAATTATGCCGGTGTGGCTATTGAGTGTCAGGGCTATGTCGATGCGGTGAACAATCCGCACTTCCCGTCAATTATGCTTCATAAGGGCGAACACTATCACGAAAAGACGATATATAAGTTCGAAACGATGTAATATTTGTTGCAAAAAAAAAGTACCTCCTCCTGTGGAAATATCCGACAGCGAGGAGGTCTTTTTTGGTGGTTATCAGCATCTATTGCTCTTTGCCCTTTTTGTATGCGAGTAGTACCGATGGAGATATTGCCATCTGTGAGTAACCGCCATCGTGATAGAGATTCTGCATTGTAACTTTGCGGGTGAAGTCCGAGAAGAGTGTCACCACATAGTCGGCGCAATCATCAGCCGAGGCGTTGCCGAGTGGCGAGAGTTCGTCTGCCATAGCAAACAGCTCTCCTAAGCCCGCAATACCTTGCCCCGCGGTGGTCATAGTAGGGGATTGCGAAACCGTATTGACGCGTACCTTGCGCTTGCGACCATAGATTGCACCAAACGAACGAGCAATACTCTCGAGCATAGCCTTTGCATCAGCCATATCGTTGTAGCCCTCTACGGTGCGTTGTGCAGCAAGATACGAGAGTGCTACTACCGAGCCGTATTCAGCCATAGCGTCCTTCTTGTAGAGAGCTTGCAGTAGCTTGTGGAACGATATTGCCGAGATATCCATTGTCTTCATCATATTTACGTAGTTGCTCTCCTCGTAGGGGATATTTTTGCGTACATTTGGCGACATACCTACCGAGTGAAGTACAAAGTCAATCTTGCCCCCAAAATGCTCAAGAGCTTTGTCTATCAAGTTCTCGAGATCCTCAACCGATGTTGCATCTGCTGGTATCACAATTGCGCCAAGTTTCTCGGCCAAACTATTTATTGTTCCCAAACGAATCGATACAGGGGTATTTGTGAGGACAATCTCTGCGCCCTCCTCTACGGCACGCTCTGCCACTTTCCACGCGATAGACAACTCGTTCAATGCGCCAAAGATGATGCCTCGCTTGCCTTTCAAAAGATTGTAAGCCATACTAAAACTTTTTACTGTTTACGCTACAAATATAATAAAATAGGTATATATAATAAAAAAAAGAGCGAAAAAACTCGCTCTTAATTCTGCATTGCACATTCTGTATCTCTACTTCTGCCACTTCATTGTAAAGTTGCGTAACCAATTCATTGCAAAGCGTGGTAACATTCCGCAGATTGGAATAAATGCCTTGCACCACCAATCGGGAACAATGCACAACCTCTTGCGCCACAATGAGTTCAAACCTCTGCGTGCGCAGAATGATGGGGTAGAGAGTGCGTGTAACTTCAAGCCGATACCTTGCCACTTCTTGGTCAAGCCATAGAGGTCGGTTGCGATGCCCGCAGGGCAGACAGCTGTTACCCATACATTCTTGTAGCGCATCTCCTTGGCAAATGCAACGGAGAAAGCCTTGGTGTAGGCTTTCGAAGCACTATACAATGCCAAACCTGGGAATGGCATCCACACCGAGAAAGATGACATATTAAGGATGTAACCTCCGCCACGCTCTGCCATATCGTTGCCAAAGAGCTGGCAAAGTATGGTGTAGGTGATGTCGTGAAGGGTAATGGTGCGCTTAACTCGCTCGATTGGAGTGTTTACCATATCGCAGAACGAGAACATACCTGCGTTATTTATCAGTACATCAACGATATAACCCTCTGCCTTGCACCACTCGAAAAGTGCCTTTGCACCACCCTCGACAGCCAAGTCCATAGCCTTGACTACGACCTTTACGCCGTGCTTCGCTTCGATTTCGGTTGCAGCCACCTGCAATGCCTCCTCGGTGCGACTCACGATAACGAGGTTGTAGCCGAGTTCCGCCAACTGCTCCGCATATTGGCGACCAATACCAGTCGAAGCACCCGTAACTAGTGCCAGCTTCGAGCCCTTCTCTATATTATGCTTTCTGCACATTGTTAGTCGATTTTAGCAAGTTCCTTCCAAACCTTTGCAGGGATATGCTCCTGGCAGTTGTGGCAGCACTGCATATCCTTCGAGTACATACGAGCGATGCAGTAGTCGCGGTGGTCACAACCCGAACGAGTCGAGAGGTCACCCTCCTTCATCTTATTTACGAATGCAGGGTCGTTAATCAAGCAACGAGCCATCTGCACCATCTCAAAGCCTGCGTCGAGTACCTTCTCGATACCCTCACGAGATACGATACCGCCAACATATACGAGTGGGCCCTTCAATGCCTCACGGAACTTCTTTGCATTCTCCAAGAAGAAGCACTCCTCGAACTTGTAGTCCTTAATCATCCACTTGCCGAACAAGTCTACCACAATCTTCTGCAACCACTCGTTCCAACCCATATAGTAACTCATGGTCTTTGTTGGGATGCGACCACGCATAACCGCCATTGGTGCACGCGAAACAAAGCCCGAGGTCAAGACGATACCGTTTACATTGAACTTCTCAATCTCCTTGGCAATCTCGATGCTCTCTGGGATCTGAATACCGCTCTTGAATCCATCCTCCATATTGTGCTTAACGAGAACTGCGGTGTTGGTTTTGAGAGCAGCCTCCATAACCTCCTCCAAGCACATCTTCATAAAGCGCATACGGTTTTCGAGTGAGCCTCCGAACTCATCACGGCGGCGGTTGGTCCAAGGCGAGAGGAACTGCGAAATAAGGTAGCCGTGACCTGCGTGAACCTCCACGCTGTCGAAACCTGCCTCGTGAGCAGTCAAAACAGCCTTACCGAAATCCTTTGCAGTCTGACGAATATCCTCGTGAGTCATACGGCGGTGGAAAGTAGGGGAGTAGAGGTTGAATCCGTGCGATGCCGATACTGGGAAACTTCCTGCGGTAGACCAATGGGACATATTTCCGCAGTGGCCAATCTGAATACCGCAAGCTGCGCCCTCTGCGTGTACTGCATCGGTGATATCTTTCAACTCGGGAACTATCTCGTCACGCAACCACAACTGCGAGTTGAACGACACGCCGCTACGGTTGATTGATGCGTAGGCGAGGGTAGTCATTCCGACACCGCCCTTTGCCACGCTTACGTGGTAGTCCTTTAATTTTTGTGTTGGACCAAAGTCCTTGCCCATAGACTCGAATGCAGCCGAACGGATAGTACGGTTGCGGAGAGTAACAGGTCCCATTTGGTATGGAGTGAAGAGCTTTGACTCTTTGAGATCCTTTGCCATATTGTTTTTGCTTAATTAGTTTCTTCTAGTAGATAAATGGGATGATGCGCTTGCGGTTGAGCTTTGTGAACTCCTCGCCAAACTCCTGCTCATAGCGCTTACGCAAATCGCCAGCACGAGGAGCGAGGTTTGCAAATGTCCACCAAGCGAATACTGCGCCCGCTACCGACCACGATGCGATAGCGTAGCCTACCCACTCCATAAACTCGCCAAAGTAGTTTGCTGACGATACGAAGCGGAACATACCACCGCGAGGGATGTAGTGCTTCTTGTCGCCTGGCTTACGCAAGTGGCGAATAATATAGTCGGAGTGGAGATTGGTGATAAAACCGAACAACCATACGGCAACGCCGATGTAGATGTATGGCTTGCAGAACCAATTTGCATAGTAGTCAGGGAAGTATGTTGGTACGATGAAGAACAACCAGCCACCCTGCATACAAGCGTTAAGGGTGTTGAAGGATGCGCCCATCAACATAATCGATACTGGCATCTTCGAATTTCCACGCAACAACATCGGGAAGATGAATGAGCGCTGGAAGTAGTGAATCTGGATAATCGAGAAGAGTGCCATCGGAGCAAGCTCGGTGGTCATTCCGCCCAAATACCACAATACCCACATTGCGATAAATACTGGCGCCTCCATCAATACCCAAGCCACCTTGTTTGGCACAGGGAAACCAAATTTAGGGTTGTAGAGGTAGCCATATCCAGCCTTCACGAAGTGCAAAGCAACGAATACGAACAACGCCGTAACTGCCATCACAGCGAGAAAAATATTGTAAGTCGATAATGTTATCATATAAGTTTGCATCTAAAATTTCGCAAATGTATAAATTAAAATTTATAAATCAGCAAAATATCACAAAAATAATACTTTCTGTTCGATGTTAGATATCGAAAGGAGCATTTCCATTCAATGCGCTAAACATTGAACAAGCGTTTTCGCTTTAGCGAACCAAGTCCCCGCCCGAGGCGGGGATTTAGGGGTGGGTCAGCATACTATGCATTTCTGTTCGATGTGTTAAACATTGAACAAGAAATGCATTATATCTCCATCTTCAACTACATACTCCTTACCCTCGATGCCAATTTTGCCGGCATCACGGCACGCCTTCTCCGAGCCAAGTGTTACATAATCGGCATACTTGATAACCTCGGCACGAATAAAGCCCTTCTCGAAGTCGGTGTGGATAACACCTGCAGCCTGTGGAGCCTTTGTGCCACGAGAGTAGGTCCAAGCACGCGACTCGTCTGCACCGGTAGTAAAGAATGTCTCGAGGTTGAGCAAGCGGTAAGCAGCCTTAATCAAGCGGTTTACGCCCGACTCTGCCAAGCCCATATCCTCCAAGAACATCTGACGCTCCTCGTAGGTCTCCAACTCGGCAATATCAGCCTCGGTAGCTGCCGCTACGATAAGCATCTCGGCATTCTCGTTTGCGATAGCAGCCTTCACAGCCTCGGTGTGAGCATTGCCCGTTACAGCGCTCGCCTCGTCTACGTTGCACACGTAGAGTACAGGCTTGTCAGTCAAGAGGTTGAGGTCGCTAACTGCCTTGCGCTCCTCCTTGTCGAGTTCGAGTGTGCGAGCGC
>JAZOWM010000083.1:0-13431 GCA_045659225.1 Alistipes sp. | reverse complement strand
TACGTTAAACCAGAATTTGAGATTTTTGATGTCGTAGCCGAGAGGGGTTACGGCGATAGTGTGGTACTTCCAGGGTTCGGAACTGAAAGTGACGACTTGATTTACTAAAAAAGAATTGCGAAGCTCAAGGGCTTCGCAATTCTTTTTAGCAAATAGTGTGTTACCTATCTCCTTTTTAACACTCTCCTCCTACATCATTCCACCCATACCGCCGGCAGGCATTGGAGGCATTGGAACTTCCTTAACCTTCTCTGCCAATACACACTCGGTAGTGAGGAACACCGAAGCGATAGAGGCTGCGTTCTCCAAAGCCACGCGCGACACCTTCGTAGGGTCGATGATTCCCGCCTCGAGCATATCCTCGTAGCGATCCTCGCGAGCATTGTAACCGAATGAGCCCTTGCCCTCGCGTACCTTATTTACCACTACCGAACCCTCGCCACCAGCATTTGCGACAATCTGGCGGAGTGGCTCCTCGATAGCACGCTTCACAATCTGAATACCTGTGGTCTGGTCATCATTCTCGCCCTTCAAGCCCTCGAGAGCCTCGGTAGCACGAATGTAAGCCACGCCACCACCAGGAACGATACCCTCTTCAACTGCGGCACGTGTTGCAGCCAAAGCATCGTCTACACGGTCCTTCTTCTCCTTCATCTCGACCTCGGTTGCAGCACCAACATAGAGAACTGCCACGCCACCTGCCAACTTAGCAAGGCGCTCCTGCAACTTCTCTCTGTCGTAGTCCGACTTAGATACCTCAATCGAAGCACGAATCTGCTCAACACGAGCCTTGATAGCCTCCTTATCGCCACAACCATCAACGATAGTGGTGTTCTCCTTATTCATAGTAACCTTCTCGGCACAACCAAGCGATTCGAGTGTTGCATCCTCGAGGCGCATACCCTTGTCGGTCGAGATAACTGTTGCACCCGTGAGAGCTGCGATATCCTCCAACATCTCCTTGCGACGGTCGCCAAAGCCTGGAGCCTTGCAAGCGGCAATCTTTAATGTGCCACGCAACTTATTTACTACCAATGCCGACAAAGCCTCGCCATCAACATCCTCGGCGATGATGAGAAGTGCACGACCACTCTGTGCAACAGGTTCCAACACGCCCATAATCTCCTTCATTGTCGAGATTTTTTTGTCAGTAATGAGGATATATGGCTTCTCCAACTCGGTCTGCATCTTCTCGGTGTTGGTGATGAAGTATGCCGAGATGTAACCGCGGTCGAACTGCATACCCTCCACAACATCGACATAGGTGTCTGTACCCTTTGCCTCCTCTACGGTGATAACGCCCTCGTTGTTCACCTTCGCCATAGCCTCGGCGATAAGCTTACCGATGGTATTGTCGTTGTTAGCCGAGATTGTAGCCACCTGCTCAATCTTCGAGTTGTCCGAGCCAACCTCCTGCGACTGTGCGCGAAGGCTCTCGACAACGGTCGAAACGGCCTTGTCGATACCGCGCTTGAGATCCATTGGGTTTGCTCCTGCGGTAACATTCTTGATACCTACGCCGATAATAGCCTGTGCCAATACGGTTGCGGTGGTAGTACCGTCACCAGCATCGTCATTAGTCTTCGATGCAACCTCGCGTACCATCTGTGCGCCCATATTTGCAAATGGGTCCTCCAACTCAACCTCCTTAGCTACGGTTACACCGTCCTTTGTGATGTGTGGTGCACCAAACTGCTTGCCGATAATAACGTTACGTCCCTTAGGGCCGAGAGTTACCTTTACAGCGTCAGCCAAAGCATCTACACCCTCCTTGAGGAGGTTGCGTGCCTCTACATTATATTTTATCTCTTTTGCCATAACTGTATTGCTTTTTGTTAGAAAATCGTTCCGATGGGCTCTTTTCGCACCTTACTTGCGCCGTAAATGCTCACATAGGCTTACTATGCTGCGCTTTCCGTCACTGCGTAACGCGCAAAAATAGCCTCATCGCCTCCGATTTTGAATTTAGGGATTTTTATTTATTGCTATTGGCTTTTGTAATAATTCTCAATTCTCAATTGTTGAGAAATCTATTTCTCAACTACTGCGAGGATGTCGCGCTGAGCCATCATCAAATAGCTCTCGCCATCGATATTCAACTCGGTGCCGGCATACTTGCCATACAACACCTCGTCACCTACCTTTACCTCCATCTTAACCTCGGCAGTGCCTGGACCTACTGCTATAACCTTGCCCGCTGCTGGCTTCTCCTTTGCCGAGTCGGGAATAATCAAACCGCTTGCTGTGGTTGTCTCAGCAGGGTTTGGGAGTACAAGTACTCTGTCTGAAAGTGGTTTTACTGTCATAATTTTATACTTTTTAATTGTTTTCTGTTTGTTTATGCTTTACTCAATCAGTATGCCAAACCGCGATTTCTGCCATTTTGGCACACTTATCGCAGATAATCCTCGAAATAGTCAGTCACTTTCTGCATCAGATGCACGCGCCACTTGCCACGCACATTGTGCTTCGAGCGAGGGTATGGGAAGTAGTCAACTGGGATATTCGCATCGATGCACGCATCTACGAACGAGAGCGAGTGTTGCCATACCACCACATCGTCTATCGCGCCCTGGCAAATCAACAACTTGCCTTTTAGATTCTTTGCTTGTGGAATAAGCGATGTTGCGGCAAAACCCTCAGGGTTTGTCTTTTCGGTCTCCATATAGCGCTCGCCATACATCACCTCGTACCATTTCCAATCGATTACGGGACCGCCCGCAACGCCCACCTTGAATACCTCGGGGTAGTGCGTCATAAGCGAGATTGTCATAAAACCGCCATACGACCAGCCGTGAACGCCCACGCGCTCGCGGTCTGCCCACTTGTGCGAGAGCAACCACTGCAAGCCCGCCATCTGATCCTCCATCTCGCACTTTCCGCACTGACGGTGGATAGCCTTCTCGTACTCGGCACCTTGGTAGAGTGTGCCGCGGTTATCCATCACAAATACTACATATCCTCGCTGTGCCATATACATCTCCCAGCGGCGTAACTGCGCCTGGAAGGTGTTGCGAACCATTTGCGAGTGTGGACCACCGTATACATAGAGAATAACTGGATATTTCTTATTCTCGTCAAAGTCGAGCGGCTTGATAAGACGGTAGTGGTTGTTGTACTTGCCGTCAGCCGACTTTACCGAGCCGAGTTCGATTGTCGAGTAGTTGTACCCCTTCGATGGATCCTCGGCGCGGAACACCTCGCGATAAATCTTGCCATCGGTAGAACCGACTGCCACCACACGCGGAACACGCAACGATGAGTAGTTGTCCGAGAAATATTTGCCATCAGACGAAATTTTGCACTCGTGCCACCCCTCGCCACGTGTGAGTTGCTTTGCCTTGCCATTGCGGAGCGAAACGCTGAAAAGATGTTGCTCTACTGGCGAAACTTCAGCTGAGTGGTAGAATACCGACTTTTCGTTGTGTGCCACATACTCCACATCGGCATCGACTTTTGTGAGTCGCTCGGTTGTACCCTTCGAGAGGGTGTGGATGTAGAGATTCTTATATCCGTCACGATTGTCGGTTGTGTAGATAAAGCGGTCTTTGTCAATGAAATAGATTGGATTTTGAGGCTCTACCCAACGGTCATTTTTCTCGGTTAAAATGGTCTTTACGAATGCTCCAGTCTTGGCGCAGTAGGCGTTGAGGTGCATCTCCTTCTGTGCGCGGTTAAGCACTTGTAGATAGATTATCTTTGAGTCGGGCGACCACGAAAGGTTTGTGAGGTAGCGCTCCTCGTCAAAATCGGTAACAGCAAGATATACGACTTTCTGTGTCGCTACATCGTAGACTCCAACTGATACTCGTTCCGATGCCATGCCATTCATTGGGTACTTAATCTCCACGAGCGAGCCTGTGCGAGAGGTAATATCCAACAGAGGAAATGTTGCCACCTTTGACTCATCTTTCTGGTAGAATGCCATCAATGAGTTGTCGGGCGATGGGAACAAACCGTCATCGATGCCGAACTCGTTGCGCGAAACGGAGCTTCCGCAGACAATATTTTTGTCTGCAAAGTCGGTTGCCTTATGCAACTTGCCCTCAGCATCGTACCAAACAACATTATTATCCTTGACACTCGCCTTGTTGCGGAGTGGATTGGGCATACCTATTTTGACGGGTGTGCTATCCACCAACTTGCCCGAACGAATATCGTATCGCTCGATTGTATTGCCATTGGTATGCTCGTAGATGGTTGGGTTATCCTTGCAGAAACGAATCTCGTAGTTTTTTGGAGTGAGGTCGCGGTTGAGAATTGCATCCTCCATCGAAAGCAATCGTCTCCCCTGCGCCTTGGCCACGATTTTATTTTTATTGGCAAGCGCAATCCCCGTCTTGGTAGTCTCTATCTCTTGTGCAGATGCGTTTGCGAAGAGTGCAACACCAACCACTGCCCAAAATAATCGTTTCATATCGGTTCTGTTTAGTTTCTTAGGAGAAGTTAGTAGAGAGTAGTGAGTAGTTTTTTTTAATTTGTAATTAAAAAAACTCCTATCTCCTCACTCCTATCTCCTATCTATTTTTTAGCTCTCTCGTCTACTCCTCCGGTATCAGCAACCACAAAATAATATATACCCACAACGACATTCCACCGAAGAGTATCAAAAACAAAGTCACTATGCGTAGTGGTGTTGCATCTAATCCGAGGTATTCAGCTAATCCTCCGCAGACACCTGCAATTGATCGGTTTGTGCGCGAACGGCGCAATCTTTTTGTATTCATACAGTCTATCATATATAATTGAGAATTGAGTATTGAGACTTATTTAATTTATAATTAAAAAACTCCTATCTCCTCACTCCTATCTCCTCACTATTAACTATCTGTGCTTCAATTTCTCCTACGTTGGTCGAATCCTTTACCAAAACAATCTTATCCTTGTCGAGCAGATATAGTGCTGGAATTGCATTTACATTGTAGAGATTTTCGCGCTCGATGCGACAACCTCTATCGTAGCCATTTATCCACTCCGAAGGCATATCTGCGAGGTGCTTGTACCACTCGTCGAGATTCTCATCTGGGTAGATTGCCAACACCTTCAATCGTCCCGCACGTTGCAATTCGGTAATAATAACCGATTGCTTCAATGCCTCGGTAATCTCTCGGCACATCGAGCAACCAGGATTGTTGATGTATACAATCACAAAATCGCTCTTCAGGGAGTAGAGGTTGCTTTCGCGCCCCAATTTTGTGGTGTAACGGAAGTCGTTAGCAGGTTGTCCGATACGGTTTTGCGATACGATGCGGAGGTCGTACTCGGGAGCCATCTTCTCGTACTTGTCATAGTGCGGAGATGCGAGTTGAGCCTCCAAGACGGCGATATACAACTCGTCGCTACGCAGTGGCGAATTGGGATCGTGCAACACCTTCTCCGCCAGCATTACGAAGTAGTCGAACATCTTTTTCGATACCGAAGCCCTCTTCATCAACTTGCGAATAGGTTCTTGATTGAGCGGACCAACGAAATTGCCTACATAGCCGGCGTATGCACGCAACATCTCCAAAGTGTCGGCTTTGGTGGTGTAGAGTGTGTCGGCAAAGTCGAACTTATCCCAGAAGTGATCGCGCATATATGCCACCTGCTGCTCAGTGGTTGCTTGCATTGGTGGTTGCACATAGCGAAAATGGTAACTCTTTGCCACTTCGCTTCTCGGTTGCTTCGGCTTACAGCCTACTGCGGCAATCGTTAATAATAGTATGTAAATTAGAGTTTTCAATATATTACCAACTAAAATCAGATGTGTAGGTATTACCAAATCTATCCTTTACACTAATCGTTCCACTGCCCGTTGATGCGCTACTGTATACACGGAATATAGAGTTGTGATAGACAGGCGAGTAACTATAATCGTATCCTGAGAGTATTGAATTTACAGAATAGAAACTATAAAGCTCCTTGTATGGGTAGTCAATAGCGTAGCTACTCTGTCTATCCAATTGTGTCATTGATGAGCCGTTGAACTTAGGCTTTTCCCACTTGCTATCCCACATGAAGATATTTACATAGACATAGTTACCCTCTCTCCACACCTGCATCTGATAGCTATCATCGAGCGGTTTTCCGCTCTTTTTCATAATAGCAACACCCTCGTTATTGTACTCCCAATCGCGATAGTTGTAGGCTGGAGCACCAACGGTAGAGTAATTGCTACCGATATATTCTGACTGATAGATTAAAGGTTTGAATTCCCACGATATATTCTCGCCGTCAACCTCTACAATGGTGTAGCCGCGTGGTGTGCCATAAGCGTTGTAGTCATTAGACCAAAATTCGCCTGTTGAACGAGCCAAGGTATGAACCTCGATATTTTTCAATGTATTGGTACTTGGGTAGTTGTAGTTGAACGAGCGATGGGTGTGTCCGGCCCAAGCGTGTACCTTGCTATATTGCTTCAACAAGGCAGCATAGTCAGCTCCGTGGTTTGATTGATCCTGGTACTCAGCCTTTGCACTATCCTTCTTGAACATAGGGCAGTGTGCTGCAACCATCAAAGTTGTAGATTTATCCACATACGATAGGTCATTCTGCAACCATTGCCACTGCTTGTCAGTCAGTCCGTAGTCGTACTCATTCTTCTTGAGTTTTCCATCCACTACGGTCATAATGATATTGTCGAGTACCACAAAGTGCTGCTTGCCGATGTTGAACGAGTAGTAGGAAGGACCGAAGTTCTCCTCGAAGCGACGCGCACCCTCTTCGTCTGTTGTAGCCGAGAGGTCGTGGTCGTGATTACCTATAACGTTGAACATATGCAGTCCTATAGTCTTTACGCCCTTTATGTAGTTGGAGAAGAGCGACATATTTTCGTGTACGATATCTCCAAGCATCATACCATAGACCTCGCGGTCGGTGATTGCAGCACGGGTCTCGCGCATATCGCGGTAGAGGCTCTCGCAAATGTCGAGCGAGTGGTAAGCTACTCTGTCATCGCCGGCAGTCTTAGCACGAGGTTGAGGGTCGGCACCTATAAGTAGAGTGTAACGATTAGGATCTCCCGATATAGGCTCGAACTTAAAATCAACTATGCAGTAACCCAATCTGCGCTCTGCATCAGTTACGAGGTGGTAGAATTGCGGTAGTCCATTTGCATCGCTTGGGGCCTTGTATCCCGATGGGATGCTCGCATAGATGAACTTGGTGTTGTCGAGGTCGATATCCATCTCATAACATCCGTACTCATCGGTCTGCGTACATACCTCACCATCAGTAATAACAACGCCACTGATTGGCGCACCGTTAGTGTCTACTACCCAACCACAACAAGGCACCGAGCCCAAAAAACTATCTTTGCACGAATCGAACGCCTCGAGACCGAGCTTTGTATTTGCCTTGTAGGTAATACTCTTGAACTCTCGTACCACTCCCGCCTTGATAGTCGAAGGGTTCCAACTGCTCACCATTGTGTTGCCTTCGCTATCGGTGAAGGTGATGGTGCAGGGTGCATACTCTCCAGCTGGGGCAACGATATTGAATATGGTGTCGCTATCGGTCGAGAGAGGGATGTTGGCAATGTATGAGATTTTATCCTCCACCTCATTGGTTGCCGAGAGTACCCCCGTGGAGCAGTCAATCGCGAAATATCCCGCCAATGGCTCACCCGAGTTGGACTCGATGGTTATGCTTTGGAGCGTCACGCCACTCTTCGCACTCTTGATGGGGAAGTTGAGAATGCCCGCAAGGTGCTTGACTCGGATATGCTCGTTTTGCGTTGTGACATAGCCGTACATCGGAGCATAACCCGTTTTTATAGAGTTTGGCTCGTAGCTCTGCTCGGCAGGGAAATAGACGCTCTCCGAGTGGCTGCTGGAATACTCTCCCGAGTAGATGATAGCCCTCGGGAAGTCCAATGCGGCATTTATGGTAAATTGCGCCGATGTGTTGCTCTCTGGATTGATTACAGCCTCCTTCGACACCACTCCATTTACCGAGATACGGTCACCCTCGCTCCAATAGATAGGGTATGTATCACCATCCTTAGCACCCAAGTAGGTGCGGGTTTTCGATATCGATACAGTAAGAATCGTTACGCCATCTGCGTTCGATGCATAATCTTCGGTGTTGTCGGTTTGACAACCGACAAATAGAGCTGCGCACAGAAGTAGGCCCAATAGATATTTTTTCATCTTCAAGTAGGTTCCAATTTTCACAAAGATACAATTTTTATTTGTAGAAAACAAATTTATGTAGCAGTAGATTAGTAAAATAACCCTTGCCGTTGAGCGTGGCGCAATTATTGTGTTATGAGAGGTCGATAACAAAAAATAGTTACAAATATGGAAACAAAAAAGATGACTTCAGGGTTTAAGCTTACGGTGGCAACCCTTGCGATTATGAATGTTACCGCGGTAGTCAGCCTGCGCGGTTTGGCAGCGGAGTCGGTCTATGGACTATCCTCTGCATTTTACTATCTCTTTGCGGCGATAGTTTTCCTTATTCCTACAGCATTGGTGGCTGCGGAGTTGGCTGCGATGTACTCCGACAAGCAGGGTGGAGTCTTTCGCTGGGTAGGCGAAGCTATGGGTGCCAAGTTAGGCTTCTTGGCGATATGGATTCAGTGGATTCAATCGACCATTTGGTATCCTACGGTCCTTACCTTTGGTGCAGTATCGATAGCCTTCATTGGTATGGACCAGACGCACGATATGGCTCTTGCCTCGAACAAGATCTTCTCCCTTATCGTGGTGCTTGCGATATATTGGGTAGCCACATTTATCTCCTTGAAAGGACTTAGCTGGGTGGGCAAAATAAGCAAGTGGGGCGGTATGATAGGCACCATTATCCCTGCAGGACTGCTCATCATTATGGGTATTGCCTATATCGCTACAGGCGGGAAGAACAATATGGATATGTCGGCAGGCGTCTTCCCCGATCTCTCCAATCTGAACAATGTTGTGCTGGCAAGTAGTATCTTCCTCTTCTACGCAGGTATGGAGATGATGGGAGTCCACGTTATGGAGGTGGATAACCCTCGCAAGAACTACCCTAAAGCGATTATCCTTGGCGCACTCATCACTGTGCTCATCTTCATCTTCGGTACCTTCTCGTTGGGCTTTATTATCCCTGCCAAGGAGGTGAACCTCACCCAGTCGTTGCTCGTTGGCTTCGATAGCTACCTCGCCTATTTTAAGATGTCGTGGGCATCACCAATTATGGCTATTGCTCTGATGTTCGGCGTCTTGGCTGGAGTTTTGACCTGGGTGTCGGGACCTTCGAAGGGTATCTTCGCCGTGGGCAAAGCGGGCTACCTTCCTCCATTCTTCCAAAAGGAGAATAGCAGTGGCGTGCAGCGCAACATCCTCCTTATTCAGGGCGTTATTGTCACCCTCTTGGCGCTGTTGTTTGTGGTTATGCCTTCGGTGCAGTCGTTCTATCAGATTCTCTCGCAGCTCACTGCGCTCCTCTACCTTGTGATGTATATGCTTATGTTCGCTTCGGCAATTATCCTCCGCTATCGCCGCTCGCAGAAGGAGCGCCCATTCCGCCTTGGTGGCAACACCACAATGTGGATTATTGCGGGCGTAGGCTTCCTTGGCTCGCTGCTTGCCTTTGTACTGAGCTTTATTCCACCCGCACAGATCGCTCCTGGTAGCTCTACGGTATGGTACTCGGTGCTCTTGGGCGGAGCCTTTATCGTGATAATCCTACCTTTTATTATATATGCACTACGAAAACCATCTTGGCGCAACCCTGACGCCGTCTTCGCACCTTTCGAGTGGGAACAAAAGTAAAAAGACAGAAGAAGTAAAATAGGAGATAGGAGTGAGGAGCTTTTTTAAATTAAAAATTATTCAATTTTTCATTTTGCATTCTCCTCAGTACCCCCAGTTCCCCCAGAAAAGCGAGCAAAGCGACCCTCCCCAGTACCCCTATTACCCCTAAAAAAGAAATTGCGAAGCCCTTGAGCTTCGCAATTTCTTTTTAGTACACGAGGTCGTCACTTTCAGTTCCGAACCCTGGAAGTACCACACTATCGCCGTAACCCCTCTCGGCTACGACATCATAGATAAAAAATTCTGGTTTAATGTAATTTCTCATAATCGTAACTTATTTAGGAGTTGTTATTCAGGCTTTGAAGTGATGCAAGTACAACCATCGTGGTTGTCGGTACCTGTCCAGTCGGTATCTGCTCCGCTACCATAAATGTAGTTGAAGTAGTTATCCTCGGTGAGAGAAGTTGGAATCCAACCTCCGTCCTTCTTATCATACTCATAGAACGTACCACCTACCTTGCAATCCTTTGCCAAGGTTCCTGTTGTGCGGGCTACGCCTGTAATCCAACCGGTCTTGAAGCCAGGAGCAATAATAGCGCAGTAAGCAGATGCATTTACGATAGGCTCCTCGGTATATCCTGCAATACCACCGACATACGAAGCGTCAGTTACGCCTTCGATTGTGCCAACAATGGTAATGTCGCCTGTGTTTACAGCATTCTCGTAGCCGGTACAAGCCCTGCTGTTGGTAATCTTTCCTAAAACACCACCTACGCAAAGGTTATTTACAATTGTAGTAACCTTATCTTTACCGATAGTGATATTACCGCTATTCACAACATTCATTGCATTATAGCGGTTAGCTTCATTGTGAGCAACCAATCCTGCAATACCGCCAACATAGAGAGGATTAGTTGCTTTGCAGGTTCCACTCACTGCAAGATTCATACTGCTGGTACACAACGACTTGTATTCAACCTCCTGACCGCAGTATCCAATAATACCACCAACTGCAACATAGTTGTTTACATCTCCCGCGCTGTAATAGTTCTCGAATATAATATTACCCGTTGAGTGGCAATTGTCAAGTGTAATATAGTTGGCACTATTATAACCAATAAGACCACCAATTGTTGAACGGTTAGCGAATGAACCAATCATTTTGATATCGCCGCTGTAAGTACAATTTGTAAATACATTAGTGTAAGTGCTATTATTTGAAGCTCGCACATATCCGTATATACCACCCACATAAAAGAGGCTCGCTACTGTTCCATTTGCGATAATATCACCGCTAACAGTAAAGTTGGTCATTGCGATTTTTGACAATGAAGAGCTTTGTGTGTCTGCGAATCCGTGGGTTAAATAGGTTGAGGATGTTGTCGAAGCGTCGGAAGTTAACCACAAATCGCGAGTGCTGACACAATTCTCGATAGTGTGGCTAATTAGTTTACTTGTACTACTTGCAATATATCCAACTATACCGGTATATAATTTTTCGCAAGATACCGACAATGTGGTACCTTTGCCCTCGCTATTGTTGGAAACAGTACAATTCTTCAAGGTGATATTGTTCTCGGAAGTTGCCGCGATAGGGCCTGTAACAACATTACCTCCTGCTGTCGAAGAGACTGTAATCGCTCCGGAGCACTTGCAAGTGTCGAATGTTGGAGTGCTGTATGCAAGACCAACAATACCACCATAATATTGTCCGCCTGTGGAAGCTAAGTTAGAGATTGAAACATCACCGTAGTTCTCCACCTTTTTGAAACTATTAATCTTTGGAGTGTAACCAAACATTGCTCCAAAACGAACTGCACTTGCCGTTTGAGTGCCTCCTTCAAAATTGAATGTGATATCACCGTAGTTGTACATCTCTTCAATCGATGTCATATCATATACTACGGCAGTAATACCTCCTACAAGGATATAGAACCCACTTTTATTACCATCGGATGTATCGAAGAGGCTCTTCACATTTATATTTACAGCATTTGTCAGTTTATTTAGAGTGGTCTTACTTGTATAACCAACCAATCCTGCAATATCCACTACGGTATTAGTGTTTGGTGCCTCTGTGGTTGCAGCCTCGTTAAACTTGGTGTTAATCACAATATTACCCGATGCATAGCAATTCGATAGAGAAGAGTTAAGTGAATAATATGCGATTGCACCCGAAGCAACGCGGGCTTTACCATCGCTGCGTACATACGGCTCGGTGATTGTGATATCTACATCAACAAGTTTTAGATTCTTGACAACAACATCTTCGAGTGTTTGGAAGAGAGCTGCGCTCAAACCCTTAATCTCGTAGTTGCCACCATCGAAAGTAATCGCCTTACAACCCTGAATAGGGGTCCAGTCATAGCCTGTCATATCGATATTTGCGGTAACCACAGCATCGCATGTAGGGTTAGCAGCAAACTTGATGAGAGCCTCCTTGCTGTCGATAACGCCATTTCCGCTCTCGGCTGTGCCTTCGTAGGCGATTGTGTCGAACTCGCGAACAACGCCAGCCTTGACTGGTTTAGTTACAGTGTTGAACTTAACAGTCATAACCTCGTTCTCGGTAGAGTAGATAGCTACTGTAACTACGCCATAGCTACCTGCTGGAACTGCCACGTGGATTGGGGTAGCCTCTGCGCCAAGTTTCAAACCCTCGTCAAACGAGAGAGTAACCTTATTCGATGCAGTGCCCTCAACCAAAGTCAAAGCACCAGTAGCGCAATCAACTTTGTAGGTACCAGCCAAGTTGCCACTCTCCGCCTCAATTGTCAAGCTCGAAAGTGTCGCATCACCCGATACATCCAAACGAAGTGCTCCCACAAGATTAGTCATCTGAATAGCCTCATCTGCGTTTGCTGCATAGCCATACATTGGAGCTGCACCGGCACAGAATGTACCAGGAGTGTAGGTCTGCTCTGCAAGGAATGTAACTTGGTTAGCACTCGATGCCGGGTAAACAACGCTGTAAGGGTAGTTGATTGTACCGCCTAATGTAAATGTTGCGCTTGCGCTGCCGCCTTCGGTCAATTCTGCCGACTCTACGCCATTTACCGAGATTTTGTCGCCCGCACTCCAATAGAGTGGATATACGCCATCCACCTTCTCGCCGAGTTGCGTACGCGACTCCTCAAGAGAAAGTGTAATAGTAGTTTCTCCCCCCCCCACAATGTTTGCGGTGAGGTCCTCAGTCGCATCGGTGGTACACGATACCGCCACCAACGCTGCAACTGCCATGAAAATCTTTGCTAAATTTTTCATCTTGGTTTTGTTTTTTGGTTTATAATTGTTTTTATGTGTTCTTTTTAGTTCTTGGGATCCTGGGGACGCTCGCTCTGCTCGCTTTTCTGGGGATACTGAGGATTATAGGGCTAATGCAAAATTTTTTTACCCTCTCCTATCTCCTATCTATTCCTGGCTATATCTTCCTGTATATCAATAAATTACCCCCCCCCGTGGCTATTCGGGAGAGAGGGGTGCTACCCTCAATGCACTATTTTTACACTTACAAAGTTATGTATAAAAATGGAATTTCCAATATTTTTCCAATATTTTCTGAATAAAAAAAAGAGTCGAATCCATTGTGGATTCGACTCTGCTATTTCCTTTCGGTTTAGGCGTTTACTCCTCCTCGCGGCGGTGCAACTGCTCTACATAGATAGCGTGAGCCATCTTGTCGCGCTTTGCAATCGAAGGCTTAGTGAAGTACTGA
>JAZOWM010000082.1:0-3368 GCA_045659225.1 Alistipes sp. | reverse complement strand
GCTGTAGGTTACGGTTTCGGTAAGGAGTTGCAGGAGACTTTGAACGTTCCTGTAGGTCTTATCGATGCTTCGTATGGTGGTACTCCAGTTGAGGGTTGGTTGAGCGCTGAGTATCTCACTGCAAACCCTAAGGTTGCTGCCGTTTGCAAGAAGGATTTGGCAAAGAGTAAGAAGTGGAAAAACAAGGTTTCGCACCTCCACAATGCTAACATCTACCCTATCCGCCACGTCACTGTAGCAGGCACTATCTGGTACCAGGGTTGCTCGAATGTAGGTACTGCACCTCGTTACGCATCGAAGCTTTCGCACCTCGTTAAGTCGTGGCGTGCAGAGTTCCGCAATCCTGAGATGCCATTCTACATTGTTGAGATTGCTCCTCACACATACCAGGGCATCAATGGCGCTCTCCTCCGTGAGGCTCAGGCTCGCGTAGCTGCTCGTACAAAGAACTGCGAGATTGTAGGTACAAACGACCAGAACCAGATCCCAGGTGACATCCACCCTCCAAAGAAGGCTGACGTTGCTCACCGCTTGGCTCAGTGCGCACTCGGTGGTCACTACCACAAGACTTCGGCAGAGTTCCGCTCTCCAGCTTACAAGTCAATGGTTATCGAGGGTAGCGCAATTCGCGTATCGTTCAAGAACGTTCCTACAACTCTCGTACAGAAGGGTGAGGGCCGCATCAATGGCTTCCAGCTCGGCGTTCAGGACCCTAACAACGAGAAGAAGTTGATCTTCACCGTTGCTGAGGCTAAAATCGAGGGCAACACCGTACTCGTATCGGCTGAGGGTGTAGAGGCTCCTGTTGCTGTACGTTACTGCTTCAACGAGGATATGGGTAATGTATACTCGGCTGAGGGTCTTCCATTGATCGCTTTCCGTAGCGACAAGACCAAGTCATTGAGCGCTCGTCCATACGTTGAGAAGCCATCTGAGATTGCTATCAAGTTCGAGGGTGAGAACTTCGTGAAGACTACATTCGCAGAGAAGTCTAACATTTGGCCAGAGGGAGGTCACTACTTCAGCCACATCCTTCCTAAGGAGTTCGTAGGTTTCGAGGTTATGGCTCCAGCTCCAGTTGTAGAGAAGGGTGCAATGAGCCGTGCTGCTACTGTTACTGCTCAGGCTGACGGTAAGATCTACCTCCTCACCTCTATCAACGCTACAACTCGCAAGGCTCCTTGGCGCGTTCTCACAAACTGCTACACTACAGTTGCTAAGGACTACACCAAGAACGGCGAGACCAAGAGCTCGTTGCGCGGCACTTTCTACATCGTAGAGCGCGAGGTTAAGGCTGGCGAGGTTGTTGAGATCCCTACATTCAAGAACAAGTGGGGTGTATGCGTACTCGCTAAGACTATCGAGTAAACAACTCATCACCAATAAAGAGATACCGACCGAGCTTACGCTTGGTCGGTATTTTTATTCGATGTGATAGACTCGAACGAATTGTTACTTCAATTTATCGGCTTTAACGCCCTCGAAGGTCATCTTGATTGGGAGGATATTGCCCTCCTTATCGAAGTGCATCTCATCGATGCAAGTTACGCGATTGTTACCATCGGATGCTCCGAGTGGGTGGCGATGGTAGACGATGTAATACTTCTTGCTCTTCTCGTTGTAGATTACCGAATGGTGTCCTGCGCCAGTGCCAATCTCCTTGTCGGTTTGGAGGATTACATCACGCTTCTCGAATGGGCCAAATGGCGAATCGGCGATAGCATAGGCTACGCGATAGTTGTCTCTTTTCCACTTACCCTCGCTCCACATAAAGTAATACTTGCCCTCCTTGATAAACATAAACGGGCCCTCGACATAATCCTTTGGTGTCACCTCCTTGAATATTGTACCATCCTCGAAAGGCACAAAGCCGGTGAAGTCTTCGTTCAACTTCGCCATATTGCAGTGTTTCCAACCACCATAATATATATAATAGGTACCATCTACATCTTTGAACACAAATTGGTCGATAGGCTGCGCTCCGTTGACAATCTCCCCGATAAGCGGTTTTCCAAGGTAGTCCTCAAATGGCCCTGCAGGGTTGTCCGCCACTGCGATGCCGATAGCACCGTACTCGCCTTCGTGAATATCGTTCGCACCGAAAAAGAGATAATACTTACCGCCCTTCTCGATGATTGACGGCGCCCATAATGCGCTTGTCACCCACTTTACGCGAGTGTTGTCAACAATACGCTCGTGTTTGGTCCAAGTGACCAAATCCTTAGACGAGAAGCAATCGAAGTGGAGTTGGTCTTTGAACGGTTGCGACCAAGTTGGATATACCCAATAGGTATCACCAAAAATCACTCCTTCAGGATCGGCATACCAACCCTCGAAGATTGGATTACCAGCACGCTTTGCAGCACAACCCGACAGCAACAGTGCTACAACGGCAAATTTCAAGATATTTTTCATAGTTTCTAAAAATTAAGTTTCAACAAAGATAGGGAAAACTCTGCGAAATAAAAAATTAAGAAAGAATTATTTTTTAAGGGCGTTAGAGGCGTTAGGGAGATTAGGGAATTTAGGGGTAATAGGGGTTATGGGGGTGATAGAGACCTAACTACTAACCCACCCTAACTTCAAAATCGGAGGTGGTGGTGCATCACAAAAGAAGAAACCTCGGGATAGTACAAGAAGTACAGCCCGAGGTCTATTACTGTTAGCAATGTCCCACACAGCAAAAAAGTTCTTTTTAGTGAGGGAATTTTATACCAAGCAACACTCCCACGAAAAATGACATTTTAAGCAGATGAGAGCAAGACTGCGAGTAAGCGACTCTGGAGTCTGTCTCCAGACTACACCGAGCGAGAGCAGACAAAAGCTCTCGAAGAGAGATTAAGGCGCATAAGAAATCCGCTTGCATAGCATACGCAGACTTGATTTCTCGTCAGAAGTCGTGAGATATGGTACATCACAAAAGAAATATCGTCGGGATAGTACACGAAGTACAGCCCGACGATATTTACTTATAGTGATGTGCCACAGATTGCGGCTTATCACGAGAAATCTTACTTGTTGTAAGCCTTCATTACTGAGATAAGGTCAAGAACCTTGTTCGAGTAACCCCACTCGTTGTCGTACCAAGATACAACCTTAACGAATGTGTCAGTCAAAGCGATACCAGCCTTAGCATCGAAGATCGAAGTGCGAGCGTCACCAAGGAAGTCAGACGATACAACATCCTCGTTAGTGTAACCGAGAACGCCAGCCAACTCACCCTCAGATGCAGCCTTCATAGCCTCGCAGATCTCTGCGTAAGTTGCAGGCTTAGCCAAGTTTACAGTGAGGTCAACAACCGATACGTCCAAAGTAGGAACACGGAATGCCATACCAGTGAGCTTACCGTTGAGCTCAGGGAGAACTAC
>JAZOWM010000081.1:0-17496 GCA_045659225.1 Alistipes sp. | reverse complement strand
AGTTATCGGTCAGCGCATTCGCCCATTCATCGAGGCTGTACGCAAGGGTAATCCTAATATGGCTATTATCTTCCTCAACACTATCTATCGCGAGGATCGTAACTTCCTCCCTGCATACGAGAAGCGCGAGCAGTCGCGTATCGACTACGTAGAGGAGCATTGGGCTACTATTGGCAATGAGTACAAGGATGTATACTTCGTGAATGTCCCTAATCAAACTGGTACCGACCACGTCACTTCGGCAGATGGTACCCACCCATACTCTTACGGTTACCACCGTTGGGCGCAGGCAATTGAGAAGCCGGTGATGAAGATTCTTAAAAAACACAAAATCAAGTAAAAATCATTCTGATTGGTGAATTTTGCACCAATCTGCAATAAGCGAGTTCCTCACATACGCCTAAGTATGCTGCGGACTCGCTTTTTTGTTTGGCGCAAAATTCCCTCAATCATCTCTGATTTTTTTGGTGGTATTGTTGCAACCATCTGCTTAAAATTCAATTTTAGGAGTGTAGGGTAGTTAGGAAATATAGGGGGGCTTGAACGAGTTAAAAATTGTGCGTAGCAAAATGGTATGCGCTCGTTGCACTCGCTTAATGACAAAGCGCCTGTCATTAAGCAGTCCTTTGGACTGCGCTGTCATTAAATGCCATTAAGGGCTGAAAGCCCGAATGCCATTAAATGCCATCTTATTGGCGCCTTCCAACCTTCTGCGCACCCCTAACGCCCCTAAAACAATCTGCGCCTTGCCCACCTCCAGAGCCCCCGCAACTCTGCCATCTTTGCCATTTTGTCACACTCTTTGCTGTGTAAAACCTCCATTTTGGCAGAAATTCTGTCGAAAACGGGTTTGGCAAGGCGTTTGCTCTACGAAAAAGCGTAAACGAAACTGAACAAAATTTAACAAACAAATAAAAACATTACAACTATGGGAAAGATTATTGGTATTGACTTGGGAACCACAAACTCGTGTGTTGCCGTTATGGAGGGCTCGGAGCCTGTTGTTATTCCAAACTCGGAGGGACACCGCACTACTCCTTCGATTGTTGCATTCACCGATGGCGGTGAGCGCAAGGTGGGCGATCCTGCAAAGCGTCAGGCTATCACCAACCCAAAGCGCACAATCTTCTCGATTAAGCGTTTTATGGGCGAGCAGTACGATAAGGTATTGGGCGATATCGAGCGTTCTCCATACACAATCGTAAAGGGTTCAAACAACACTCCACGAGTTGAGATTGACGGTCGTCAGTACACTCCACAGGAGATTTCGGCTATTACCCTTCAGAAGATGAAGAAGACCGCAGAGGACTACCTCGGCCAGGAGGTTACAGAGGCTGTAATCACCGTTCCTGCATACTTCTCGGATTCGCAGCGTCAGGCTACTAAGGAGGCAGGTGAGATTGCAGGTTTGAAGGTGCGCCGTATCATCAACGAGCCTACTGCAGCTGCTTTGGCTTACGGTATGGACAAGAAGAACAAGGATATGAAGATTGCAGTGTATGACCTCGGTGGTGGTACATTCGATATTTCGATCCTCGAGTTGGGTGATGGCGTATTCGAGGTTAAGTCTACCAATGGCGACACTCACCTCGGAGGTGATGACTTCGACCACGTACTCATCGACTATATGGCAGAGGCTTTCAAAGCGGAGCACGGTGTAGATTTGCGCCACGACCCAATGGCTTTGCAGCGCTTGAAGGAGGCTGCCGAGAAGGCAAAGATTGAGCTTTCGGCTTCGCAGTCTACAGAGATCAACTTGCCTTACATTATGCCAATCAACGGCATTCCACAGCACCTTGTGATGACTCTTACACGTGCTAAGTTCGAGCAGTTGTGCGACCACCTCATTCAGAAGACTATCGAGCCTTGCCGCAACGCTTTGCGTGACGCAGGTTTGTCTGCTTCGCAGATTGACGAGGTTATCTTGGTGGGTGGTTCAACCCGTATCCCTGCAATTCAGAAGGTTGTTGAGGATTTCTTCGGTAAGGCTCCTAACAAGGGCGTAAATCCTGATGAGGTTGTAGCCGTAGGTGCTTCAATTCAGGGTGGTGTCCTCACTGGCGAGGTTAAGGATGTGTTGCTCCTCGATGTTACTCCACTTTCGCTCGGTATCGAGACTTTGGGTGGTGTATTCACCAAACTGATTGAGGCTAACACCACAATCCCTACCCGCAAGAGCGAGGTATTCTCGACAGCTGCCGACAATCAGCCATCGGTTGAGATCAATGTTTGCCAGGGCGAGCGTCCATTGGCACGCGATAATAAGAGCATCGGTCGCTTCCACTTGGACGGCATTCCTGCAGCTCCACGTGGTGTACCACAGATTGAGGTTACTTTTGATATCGATGCTAACGGTATCCTCAATGTATCGGCTAAGGATAAGGGTACTGGTAAGGAGCAGAAGATTCGTATCGAGGCTTCGAGCGGCTTGACCGAGGAGGAGATTCAGCGTATGCGCGATGAGGCTAAGGCCAACGAGGAGAAGGATAAGCTCGAGAAGGAACGCATCGAGAAGATTAACGCTGCAGACTCAAATATCTTCGCTACCGAGAAACAGCTCAAGGAGTATGGCGACAAGATTCCTGCTGACAAAAAGTCGGCAATTGAGGGCGCACTCGCAAAGTTGAAGGAGGCGCACAAGAATCAGGATTTGACAGCTATCGACACTGCACTCAACGAGTTGAACGCCGCTTGGCAGGCTGCATCTCAGGATCTCTACAATGCTCAGCAGGCACAGCAGGGTGCTCAGGGTAATCCAGGTGCTCAGGGCAACCCTAATGCAGGTCAGCAGGGCGGTCAGGCGCAGCCTGAGGATGTGGAGTTCGAAGAGGTAAAATAGTTTTTTTAAGGGGCATTTGCTTCCTTACCTTCAAAAAATGAGATGGTTACATACGCCTAGTATGCGCCCATCTCATTTTTCTTTGATAGCGTTGCAAATGCCTCCTTAAAAAAACTATTTTAGCCACCACCTGCTCAATCACCTCTGTTTTTTAGTGTTGGGGTAGCCTTAATCCTTCTTCGAAGGCTTTTGGTTGCTACGGCAAGGCAAAGTGTACAAGCACCCTCTGCGCTTGCCTTAAACGCAACCTTGCAACCATCTACTTAAAAGCCAATTTTAGGGGTAGGCAAGCGGATTTCTTGTACGCCTTACATTTATCTGCTTAAAATGCTATTTTTTGTGGGGGCAATAGGGGTAATAGGGATACTGGGGGTAATAGGGAGTTTTGTAAAAGCGTCAGCGCACCCTATAACCCCTATCAATCGTTGCACCGTGATGCCCTTCAGGACTCCCTACAACCTTCAAAAGTTGTTAAAAAACAGCGGTAGAAGTTGCATATTGAAAAATTTTTATTATCTTTGCACGATTTATCGCGTGTGCGTATGTGGTGCGCGTAGGCGAGAGATGAAACAAACTAAATTACAATAATATTAACTAATTAAATTTTTAACTCAAATGCAAAGCAAAGGAGTAATCAAATGGGTGGCCATTCTTATGGGTTTGGCCTGCCTCTACCAGCTTTCGTTTACTTGGAAGACTAGCCAGGTTGAGAAGGCTGCTGTAGAGTATGCTAAGTCGTTCCCTGCCGAGGAGCAGGCTTCGATGCAGCAGTATTATCTCGATTCAATCGAGAACAAAACAGTTTACAATGTAGGTCTTACTTCGTTTACCTACAAGCAGTGCAAGGAGAAGGAGATTAACCTCGGTCTCGACTTGAAGGGCGGTATGAACGTTATGCTCGAGATCCAGGTTGAGGATGTTGTTAAGTCGTTGGCAGGCGAGAGCCAGCACGATCCTAACTTCGTAGTTGCTATTGCTGAGGCTAACGAGGCTCTCCGTCAGGGTACAGGTGGCTACATCGAGACTTTGGCAGAGGCTTACTCGAAGGCTTCGAATGGCGCACCTTTGGCAGACCTCTTCGTGAGCCCAGATCGCAAGGATATCAAGTCGGGTATGTCGGACAACGAGGTTGTTAAGATTTTGAAGCAGGAGACTGACGATGCTCTCGCAGCTTCGTTCAACATCATCCGTAGCCGTATCGACCACTTCGGTGTTGTTCAGCCAAATATCCAGCGTATGCCAAACTCAAACCGCATCTTGGTTGAGTTGCCAGGTGTTAAGGAGCCTGAGCGTGTTCGTAAGCTCTTGCAGGGTACTGCATCGTTGGAGTTCTGGACAACCTACAACGGTCAGGAGTTGCTCCCAGCATTGCAGCGCGCTGATATGGCTGTTAAGGCTTACAAGGATGCTAACAAGGAGGTTGTAGCAGAGGAGAATGCTCCAGCTTTGGCATCTGAGCTTTCGGCAGAGGAGGCAGCTGCACGTTTCACTCGTGAGCGCAACCCATTGCTCGCACTCTTGAATCCAGGATATGCTGGTGGTGCTGTTATCGGTGCTGCAACAGCTGCTGATACTGTTGCTATCAACAAGTATTTGGCATTGCCTGAGGCTCGTGACTGCTTCCCAAGCGATGTTCGCTTCAAGTGGGGTATCAAGGGCGATAAGTTGGCTGATGGTCAGTTCTTCCTCTATGCTATCAAGGTTGAGCGTGCTGACGGCAAGGCTCCACTCGATGGCTCGGTAATCTCTGATGCTCGTGCAACTTACGCACAGACAGGCTCGAATGCTGAGGTTTCGATGGCTATGAACTCTAACGGTATCACCGAGTGGGCTCAGCTCACTGGCGAGAATGTTGGTAAGTGCATCGCAATCGTTCTCGATGGTTATGTATATTCGGCTCCAGTAGTTCGCGGTAAGATTGAGGGTGGTAACTCTTCGATCTCGGGAGACTTCTCTATCCAGGAGGGTCAGGACTTGGCTAACGTATTGAAGTCGGGTAAGGTACCTGCACCAGCTCGCATCATCCAGGATACAGTAGTAGGTCCATCGCTCGGTCAGGAGTCTATCAACGCAGGTTTGATGTCGTTCATCTTGGCGTTCGTTCTCGTACTCATCTACATGGCATTGTTCTACAGTACTGCCGGTTTGATCTCGGATATCGCTTTGATTGTCAATGTATTCCTTTTGATGGGTTGCGTTGTATCGTTTGGCTCGGTATTGACCTTGCCAGGTATCGCAGGTATCGTCTTGACAATGGGTATGGCTGTGGATGCTAACGTTATTATCTACGAGCGTATCAAGGAGGAGTTGCGTGGCGGTAAGGGTATTCACGCCGCTATCAAGGACGGTTTCTCGAATGCTTACTCGGCAATTATTGACGGTAACTTGACAACCATCATCACCGGTATCGTACTCTTCATATTCGGTAATGGTCCTGTTCAGGGCTTCGCTACTACACTCGTAATCGGTATCTTGACTTCGATGTTCTCGGCTATCTTCATCACTCGTTTGTTGATTGAGCGCATCGTTGAGAAGCGTGGTAAGATGGCATTCTCGTTCAAGTGGTCGGAGAACCTTCTCACTGGTTTCCACTTCGACCTCATGGGCAAGCGTAAGTTCGCTTATATCGCTTCGGGTATCGTAATCTTGGCAGGTGTTCTTTCGCTCGCATTCCACGGAATGAACTATGGCGTTGAGTTCACTGGTGGTCGTACATTCGTAGTTCGTTTCGATCAGAATGTTTCGGCTGAGAATGTTCGTCAGGCTTTGGACGGTGCATTTGTTGGTGCTGACGCTGCAACTTCTTCTGTTGAGGTTAAGCAGTATGGCGCTGAGAACCAGATGCGTATCGTTACTCAGTACAAGTTCGATGATACTTCGGAGGCTACAACTGAGGAGGTTGAGCATATCCTCTACAACGCATTGAACTCGCTCTATGCTTCGCAGCTCACATTTGATGAGTTCCGCAGCACTCAGGACAATCCAAACGGTATCGTATCGTCTGATAAGATCGGTCCTGCAATTGCGAAGGATATGACTACGGGTGCTATCTTCTCAGTACTCTTCGCTCTCGTTGCAATCGGCTTGTACATCGTATTCCGCTTCCGTAAGTGGCAGTGGGCTGCTGGTGCAACCCTTGCACTCGTACACGATGCATTTATGATTATCGCAATGTTCTCAATCTTCTACTCGGTAATGCCATTCAACTTGGAGGTTAACCAGGCATTTATCGCTGCGATTTTGACCATTATCGGTTACTCTATCAACGATACTGTGGTTATCTTCGACCGTATCCGTGAGTACCTCGGTCTTTATCCAAAGCGTGAGTTGAAGGCTACTATCAACGATGCGTTGTCATCTACTTTGATGCGTACATTGAACACTTCGGGTACAACCCTCGTAACCCTCTTGGCAATCTTCATCTTCGGTGGTGAGACTATCCGTGGATTTGTATTCGCCTTGATTATCGGTATTGTTGTGGGTACTTACTCGTCGTTGTTTATTGCGTCGCCTCTTGCGTACGATATGCAAAAGAAAAATAAATAGTTTTTAAGCAGCGTTTGCTGCGTTACACTTCGATAAATCGCTCCTCACATACGCTAAGTATGCTGCGGGGCGATTTTCTTGTGTGCCTTAATCCCTCGTTGAGGGCTTTTGTCTGCTCCTGCTCGGCAGAGTCTGTAAACAGCCTCTACCCTCGCTTACTCGCAGCCTTGCAACCATCTGCTTAAATTCCTATTTATTGGTTGTCGTGGGCTAAAAATAGCCGCACTCTTCTGCTTTTTTGTTCTTGTGCAACCAATTTCTTAAACTCCTATCAAGTTTAAGAAATTGTTAAATCTTGCGGTTTTGCCTATTACCTATATTTATTATATCATTTTTATTTCTATCTTTGTAGTGTGTTAAGGCGAATATCCATATTGTCAATTATCGCAATGCTCTCGTTTCTGCTATTGGGCGAGTGCGGGGCGGATAATGCCAATAATTCATTCTCGCCAACACCACAAATCGAACTTTCGATTGTAGATTCCGATATTCCCAATCCTACATCTCTGCTCTCGGGCCGAACAATCTCTCGTGTAGTTAATAGTGGAGCTCGCTCGGTGCAGCGCATTCTGGGCAAACATCGCACTTGTTATACCCTCTTTGCGGTAAAAGCAGAGTCTGCAATCTCTCTTGTCGAATATTCTCAAAATAGAATACAATCCAATATTCTGGGTGGAGTGGTGGCCGACAAGGCATTCTACTCCTTGTGCTGTCTGCGCATTTGAACCATTTACTGATTTTGTAATAGCTATGCCGATTGTCCAAACTGTGGTCAATCTGTCGTGTTGTATGAAATTTGTAAATAGTTCAAAATTATGGAATATCTGATACTTCTTGTTGCGCTTGTCGCAATCATTTGGAGTGCCGATACCTTGGTTGCAGGAGCCGTTGATATTGCTCGTCGTTACCGTGTTTCGGACTTCGTCATAGGTGCTGTAATTGTCGGCATCGGAACATCTTGTCCTGAACTCTTTGTCAGTTCGCTCGGAGCTTTTAATGGACAGGTCGATGTAGCCATTGGCAACATCGTCGGCTCCAACATCTTCAATGTCTTTTTTATTCTTGGTCTTACGGCTCTTGTTATGCCCGTTGAGGCTCCGAAGGAGAATCGCCGTTTCGAGTTGCCATTCTGCATCGGCGTATCGGTGGTGCTATTGCTCCTCGCCTTCAACTTCTTTAATGGCTCGACACCGCTTATTGGTCGTATAGACGGTCTGGTCTTATTGGCTCTTTTTGCCACATTTATGTATCTCTCATTCCGTCGTGACCGCAGTAGGGGAGTGGAGCAGAAAGAGGTAGCGGTCGATGACGCTCCAAAATCCAATCTGTGGCTCGCCATAGCAAAGGTGGTAGGAGGTCTGGCTCTCTTGGTTGCAAGTTGTCACTATTTTGTTGATGCGGCTATCTCGATTGCCAAGGCGTGGGGCGTTAGCGAGGCGTTTATCTCCATTACTCTCATCGCCTGCGGAACATCTCTGCCCGAGTTAGCGGCATCGGTCGCGGCTGCTGCAAAGCGTAATACCCAGCTCGCCCTCGGTAATATCATAGGCTCTAATATCTTCAATATCACCTTTATCGTTGGTGTCTGTTCGCAGATATCGCCTTTGACGGGCGGAGGCATAACCATTGTCGATTACTTGGTGATGATTGTCGCTTCGATTATGCCGATGGTGCTTGTGCGCAAGGGCCGCCTATCCCGTCTTGCCGGAGCCGTAATGTTTGCGATGTTTGTGGCCTACAACGCCTATCTAATCTATAACATATAACTAAACCAAACTATAAATCGTTATGTTACTACAAATGTTTACACTTCTCGGAGCTCTCGGAATGTTCCTCTATGGAATGAACCTGATGAGCTCGGGCTTGCAGAAGACCGCAGGAGGTCGCATGCGAGCAATTCTTGGTTCGATGACCTCCAATCGCTTCAAAAGCGTTTTGACGGGCTTGGGTATAACCTCCGTCATTCAGTCGTCGAGCGCAACTACGGTTATGGTCGTAGGCTTTGTCAATGCAGGCTTGTTGATGCTGGAACAGGCCATTGGCGTGATTATGGGAGCTAATATCGGTACAACGGTTACAGCGTGGCTCATCTCGTTGCTTGGCTTCAAGATGGATATCTCGGTGCTGGCTGTGCCGTTGATGGCGGTGGGCTTTGTGTTGAGCCTATCGAAGATTGAAAAACGCCGCAATGTTAGCGAATTTATCATCGGCTTCTCGTTGCTATTTCTTGGTCTGTCGCTTATGAAGAACTCTGTGCCCGACTTGCAACAGACTCCGGAGGTATTGTCTTTCATTCAGACTTGGTCGAACTTTGGCTTCTGGTCGGTGCTTATCTTTATGCTCTTTGGTACATTGCTGACTCTCGTTTTGCAGTCGTCGAGTGCTACGATGGCACTTACGCTGATTATGCTCAATCTGGGCTGGTTGCCATTCGATATGGCGGCAGCTATGGTGTTGGGCGAGAATATAGGCACGACCATCACCGCCAATATTGCCGCCGCAGTGGCGAATACTAACGCCAAGCGAGCAGCCCTTGCACACACTCTGTTCAACCTCTTTGGTGTGGTGTGGGCATTGATACTCTTCAAACCTTTTACCGCCCTTATAGGCGTAATTATCGAGGCTATGGGCTATCCTAATCCCGATACTATGACCTATTCAGGCAACGAGGCTCTTTCGGCTGACAATGCTACCGCTGCCCTCTATGGACTCTCGATGTTGCACACCCTCTTCAATACCTTCAACACCTGCATCTTGATATGGTTTGTTCCGCAGATAGCAAAGATTGTAACGCTGGCTATCAAGTCGAAGGGAAGCAAGGAGGAGGATGTCGTGCATCTCAAATTTATCGATGCCGGACCTATGGGAACTGCCGAATTGGCTATCGAGCAGGCGAAGAACGAGACTATTCACTTCGGAAAGATCCTCCGCAACGAGCTCGAATATATCAAGTCGGCAATCCACGCCACCACCGAGGCGGACTTCGAGTTCTATCGTGGCAAACTCGTTAAGTATGAGGAGATTTCCGACCGCATAGAGTACGAAATTGCCTCATTCCTAAACGCTCTACCGCAAGATTCTATCAGCGAGAAGACTCGCACACAGTCGAAGGCGCTATTCAAGATTATTGGCGAGATGGAGAGCCTTGGCGACTCGGGCGAGGCGGTAAGCCGTATTCTATCCCGTCGTAACGAGCACGGCAAACGCTTCACCGACAAGAGCGTAGCCGAGATAGATTCGATGCTTCAACTCCTCGACAACGCCTACGCAATTATGATTGCCAACCTCGAAAAGGGCTTCGATGGCACTCCTGATGTCAAACTTGCCGTCGAGGCAGAGGTCGAACTCAACGAAAAGCGCAATCGTCTTCGTGAGCAAGAGATTCGTAATATCGAAGAGGGTACCGAGAGCTACACCTCATCCGTCTATTACATCGACCTCATCTCCGAAATCGAACGAATGGGTGATTATATCATTAACATCTCCCAAGCCTTGTAAAATCGATTTTAAGCAGCGATAGCTGCGTTGCATTGCGATAAATCGCTCCTCACATACGATTAGTATGCTGCGGAGCGATTTTCTTATGCGCCTTGCTCTCATCAGCTTAAAATCAATTTTACTATTTGGAGGTTATGCTGCGCAGTGGGTTTCTTGTGCGCCTTGTACTTACCTCCTTAAAATCAATTTTCTTGTTCTTGCCAAAATAATTCTCAACTCTCAATTCTCAACTCTCAACTTTTTTTCATATCTTTGTAGTTATGAAACGAATCTTTGCACTTTTGAAAACTTGGGCGCAGAAGCTACGCAAGTATATCTCGCCCGTATTTTTGGCGTTGCTCGCCGTGTCATTCACGCTGTGGTATATCTCGAAGTTGAACTACACCTACACCACCGACTTCAATATCAAGGTTAAGGTCGAGGGTCAGCGCATCGTCGTGCCGTGCGTAGTTGAGGGCAAGGGTACAAACCTCTTCGGCTACGGCTTCTTCACCTCGCGCCGAGTGAATATTCCCCTTTCGGAGCTCAATCACGAGGTTGTCGAGGTGCCTGTCATCAACGAGCAGGGCGTGGTCGATACCCTCGCGAAAAATTATAAAGTGCGAATTTCCCCACTCTCGATGCAGGATGCTATCTCGGTGCGTTTCAGCGACTTGAAGATAGTGTCGGTGGGCGATTTTGACGATATAGAGATTCCGCAGAGATGAAAAAAATAGCAGTTTGTGGAGGTATTGGCAGCGGCAAAAGCACCATCTGCCAGATGTTTGCCGAGCGAGGTGCGGCAATCTACGATTCGGACTCTCGTGCGAAGGCTCTGATGAACGAGTCTGCCGAGTTGCGCGAGGCTCTCGTTGCGGAGTTTGGCAAGGAGTGTTACGAGGGCGGTGCGCTCAATCGCTCCTATCTTGCAGCGAAGGTCTTTGCCTCGGAGGAGCAGCTTGCAAAGCTCAATTCGATAGTTCACCCTGCCGTCAAGGCGGACTTTTTGCGCTGGGCAGAGGCGCAGGAGGGTGACTATTGCATCCTCGAGACGGCGATTTTGTTCGAGTCGGGCTTCGATGCGGTGGTAGATTGCTCGGTGGCTGTTTTGGCACCTATGCCTTTGCGAGTAGAGCGAGCAATGCAGCGTGATGGTGCAACCAAAGAGCAGGTAGAGGCTCGTATCAAGGCGCAGATGAGCGATGATGAGTTGATGCGCAAAACCAATTTTGCGATTGTGAATATCCACCTCGAAGATGTCGAAAAGGATGTTGCCGAGTTGGCATATCGCTTCAAGATGATGACGAATGAGCAAACTCGATAACATATTGTGGCAGAAGGGCGTTATGGCGATTGTGAACGCTACGCCCGACTCGTTTTATGCATCTTCGCGCACGCAGTCGCACAAGGCTGTGGCGGAGCGTGTGGCACAGGCAATAGGCGAGGGTGCTGCAATTATAGATATAGGTGGCTACTCCTCGCGCCCCGATGCAGACGATATATCTGCTGAGGAGGAGTGGAGCCGAGTAGATATGGCACTTTCGGCAACGAAAGAGGTGTCCGCAGAGGTTGCTGTGTCGATTGATACCTTCCGTGCGGAGGTTGTTCGCCGAGCATACGAGAAGTATGGCGAGGTTATCGTAAATGATATTACGGGCGGTCTTGGCGATGCGGATATGTTGCCGACCATTGCGGAGTTGCAGTTGCCATATATTGCGATGCATATGCGAGGCACACCGCAGACAATGCAACAGCAAGCGCAATACAACGATGTTGTGACGGAGGTAGCAAATGAGTTGCAAGAACGCCTTACTGCAATCGAAAAGGCGGGAATTGACCGCAAAAGAGTGGCTCTCGACCCTGGTTTTGGCTTTGCCAAGACAGTGGAGCAGAACTACGAACTGCTTGCCGGTATGCACCGCTTAACTGCGTTGGAACAACCGCTTTTGGTGGGCGTATCACGCAAGTCGATGATTTATAAGCCGCTCGGCATCACCCCCGATGAGGCTCTTGCCGCAACACAGGCGGTACATTGGGAGGCTTTGCGCCAGGGTGCAACACTGCTCAGAGTGCACGATGTTGCAGAGGCGGTGGCGACCATAAAACTTTACGAAAAATTTACGCAAAATGATAAAGGTCAATAACATACACAAGAGCTTTGGCGACTTGGAGGTACTTAAAGACGTATCGCTCGAGGTCGGAAAGGGTGAGATTATTTCGATTGTCGGTGCGAGTGGCGCAGGCAAAACTACGCTCTTGCAGATTATGGGTACACTCTTGTCTGCCGATAGTGGCGAGGTGGAGATTGCAGGCACAAAACTCTTTGGCTTGAACGAGAAACATACCGCCGAGTTCCGCAACCGCCATATTGGCTTTGTATTCCAATTTCACAACCTCCTGCCGGAGTTCTCGGCACTCGAAAATGTTATGATGCCGGCTCTTATCGGTGGTGCAAAGCGCAAGGAGGCGAAAGAGCGAGCAATCGAGCTCTTGGAGGCGGTGGGCTTGACCGATCGAGCCGACCACAAACCAGCCCAACTCTCGGGTGGCGAGCAACAGCGAGTGGCTATTGCGAGAGCCTTGATAAACCGCCCTTCGGTAGTCTTTGCCGATGAGCCTACGGGCAACCTCGACACCCACAATCGTGATGAAATTCAGCGACTTTTGTTTGAGGTGCGAGAGAAGTTTGGCCAGACTATCGTTATGGTAACACACGATGAACGATTGGCCGAAATGGCTGACCGCAAGATAGTTATGAGCGATGGACAAGTACTCTAACCTCTCATTCGAGGAGCAACACGACCTGCTCGAAACGCTCCACGATAGGTACAATCGTGCCGAATTTATCGAGGCGGACCCTATAAGCATTCCGCACTCGTTCGAGCGCACCGAGGATAAGGAGATTGCGGGCTTCCTCGCCGCAACTATTGCGTGGGGTAACCGCAAGGCGATTGTTAAGAGCGCACTCCGTATGGTCGAGATGATGGATAACGCTCCGTTCGACTTTACTATGGGTGCTTCCGAAGAGGAGTTGCGCCCGCTTTTGCGCTATGTTCATCGCACCTTCAATGGCCAAGATTTTACCGATTTTATTTTGGGTTTGCGCCACCTCTGTTCGAAGTGGGGTAGTGTCGGCGAGGCTGTGCAGGGGCTGTATGAGCGTGAAGGCTCGATAGATCGAGTTCTGGCGGATTTGCGCCGAGAGTTTTTTGAGGTGGAGCACTGCCCACACTGCGAAAAACACCTCTCCTCTATTGCGAAGGGGGCTTCGTGCAAGCGACTCAATATGTATTTCCGCTGGTTTGTGCGCCGCGATAACCGAGGTGTCGATTTCGGCTTGTGGCGCAGAATACCGCAATCGGCTCTCTATTTGCCGTTAGATGTTCATACGGGCAATATGGGTAGGGCATTGGGTTTACTCACTCGCAACGCCAACGACTGGAAAGCCGTTGCCGAGATAACCTCTGCCCTCCGCAACCACGATGCCGATGACCCCGTAAAGTATGATTTTGCCCTCTTCGGAGCGGGGATTGAAGGATTCTTGAAATAAAGGGAAAACGAAAAGCGCAAAACTCTGCGAAAATTTTTATTTTTGCAGATATAAACTACACCGTCATTGCGAGAGCCGGTTAGGCTCGTGGCAATCTTCCGCTTTTTAATTAAAAACAATAATGGAGATTCCCACAGTCGTTGCACTCCTTCGGAATGACGATTTATTAAATTTATGGCTGGTTTCAAGTTCAAGCAGTTTGCCGTAGAGCAAGACGATGTGGCGATGAAGGTCGGCACTGATGGGGTGTTGCTCGGTGCGTGGGCTGATTGCGAGGGTGCAAAACATATCCTCGACATCGGCACGGGCACAGGTGTCATCGCTCTGCAAATGGCGCAACGCAACTCCGAGGCCCATATCCAAGCGGTAGAGATTGACGAAGCGGCAGCCCGAAGAGCAAGAGCCAATTTCGACCTCTCCCTTTGGGCGGAGCGCTTGACGGTGGAGCAAACTGCGGTGCAGGAGTTTGAACCGAGAGAAAAGTTCGACCTCATAGTGTCCAATCCTCCTTACTTTGTCGATTCGCTCCTTCCGCCTGATGCAAAGCGCTCGACTGCTCGCCACACCCACGATTTGACCTTCGAGGAGTTGGATAAGTCCGTTGTTCGACTGCTTGCCGATGGTGGAAAGTTTGCGCTAATTCTACCAACTACCGAGTTTGAGAAATACCTGACACTTACGCAGTTACATCTCGTGCGCCGTTGCGATGTCTGCCCGATAGAGGGTGGTGCGGTGAAACGCATTATGGGCGAGTTTGCAAAGCAACCAACATCACAGCTCAAGCTCGAGGATATTGCAATCGAAAAGGGTAGACGAGGCGACTACACAGACGACTATCGCACCTTGACCAAAGAATTTTACCTTAAATTTTGATAATCAGAAGGAAAAAGCGTACCTTCGTAGCACAAAACCAAAAGATATGAAGAAAATTTTTGCAATTTTGGCACTTGTAGGCATCGCCACTGTGGGCGTTGCGCAGAATATAAAGGCGGGTTTGTACGACAAGCAGGGCGTAGCGGTAGTTACCGAGGCAGAGCCTATTACCGTGAATGTTACCCTTCGTGTTGCAACCGAGCACTTCAAGCCGGGCATCTATGCTCGTTATGCGCAGAAGTACCTCGGCAAGCGTGCAACACTCTCGGAGTATTCGTCTCTCGAATTGGTGGATGCGAAGTTGGCACTCGGCTCGGCGAAGGAGGTTACTCCGCAGGTGGAGCAGGAGCCATACTCGTTGCCATTGCCGCTGAATCGTATGTCCGCTAAGGTCCAAACCAATGAGGAGCAGGCGGCTGCAACTGCCGAGATGATTTTCTCGTTGCGTAAGCACCGCCTCGACCTTATCACGGGTGAGGCAGGTGAGAATGTCTTTGGCGCAGGTTTGAAGGCTGCACTCGAGGAGATTGCACGACTCGAGAGAGATTATGTAGATATGTTCTATGGCGGCAAAACAACTGCCGAGCAGACTCATACATTCAATATCACAATTACCCCCGACAAGAGCGAGTATCTCGTTTGTCGTTTCAGCGATAGTGTAGGTGTTGTGCCTGCAGATGATTTGTCGGGCAAACCAATCGTTTTGAAGGTCGAAACTGCCCCTCACAAGGAGTACAAAGAGTTGTTGCTCCCACTCGGTCCAAAGGATAAGGTGTCGGCAGAGTATGTGATTGTTCCGCAGTCGAAGTGTTCGCTTATTGTTGGTGCGGAGTTGAAGGGAGAAGTTGAGTTTGCAACTATGCAGAACGCTAAAACCGTAACAGCACTCCCAATCAAATAAGGCCGATAAAAAAGGGCGATTTCTGCGTTACGCTCGTTCTCAAAATCCTCACATACGCCCAAGTATGCTGCGGTTTTTCGAACTTCGCAAGCCTTGAAATCTCTCCTTTTTAATCAACCTTTGGTCATCCTTCGATGTTAATCTAATTAATAGTTGGAAATTTTGATGGAAAATTCGGTGTTGGAGCAGAAAAAACGCCTCTTGCTCTATCGTCTTCGCAAGGAGATGAATGGTGCTGCGCTCGATACGATGTGCTATTTTGGCGCAGACTATGGGCGGAACTATGGCGTGCAGATCTATGCCATTCGCAATCTCGCTCGTGAGATTGGCACCGACCACTCCCTTGCAAAATCATTCTACACAGAAAATATCCGCGAGGTGCGCCTTGTGGCGTTGTGGATAGCCGATGCCGAGCAGGTGTCGGTTGCCGATTTTTCGTTTTGGGCAGAGGGAATAATCAACTCGGAGGTGGCGGAACAGGCCTCGCACGCGCTCCTTTCGCGCATCGCTCCTATTACCGAGTTGCTCACGGCTTGGTGCTCATCGGACAACACCCTGCTTGCCTATTGCGCCCTGCTCTCGGCGGCTCGCAATGGTAGGGTAGTGAGTGCAATAGCCACAACCGCAATAGCACAAGCGGTAACGAGATTTTCGGATAATCGCCTTGTGGCACAAGGTGCAACAGCACTCGCCATAAACCTTCCAGACGAGGCTGTAAAAGAGCTTCTCGAAAGACTGCCCGACAATCCAACGGCGCAATTATTACGCGAGGAAATATCTTGGAGAATCGAATAAAGAATAATGGCTGTCGATTAGAACTCGACAGCCATTTCTTATTGGGGTATTACACGGCTATTTTACAGCCTTGTAGACAATCTTAGGGTTCTTGTAGCCTACCTCCCACATATTTGTAACATAGAATGCCACATCCTTATTCTTGCCCTCCTTGTTCTTGCCAACAGAGATGGTGATAGTCTGGAACGGAGGCAACTCCATAATGCTCCTACCCACACGCAACTTGTAAGCAATAGAAGTGGTGTTGGTGAGTGCATATGATGCATTCTTCTTGTTGCTATAGAGGAACTTGCAGTTTACCGAAGCCTTGAAGAAATCCTGCAGCAACTGAGCCTCACCTGCGATATTACCTGCGCAGTATGCGAGAGTCTGTCTCTTCTCCAACGCCTTGCGAATAGCCTTCGAGGTATTCTCCTTCGCCAAGATAAATGTCATAGTGCGGAATACACCGATGTTTCGATAACTATTGGTCAAACGGTGAATATCGGTACAAGCCAACATATAGAGTTTCTACTCGATGCAACGGTCCATCGCCTTTGGATAGAACGAACCACCATTCATAATCTCAACACCATCGATCAAACCCTCGTCAAAAGCAGCCTGCTCGAACTCGGTGATATTGCAGTTCTTACGGCTCCAGCCTGGGTGATTCTGGGTGATGAGTGCGCCCTGCTTACGCGCATTACGCAACGACTGCATAGGATCGATGTCGTAGATGGCGTTATTGTCGGTTGTAAAGAGAGCATTGTAGTGACCAATAGTCTTAGGCTCGCGAGTAATCTCGCAACCAGGGATAATCAACAATGCATCACCATACGACTTCGCTGCCTTCTGAGCAAGCTTGGTCGGAAGGTTAAGGTCTGCCAAAATGCCCTCCTGGGTTGCAGGCTTGCGGATAACATTGTAGTTTACAGCCTTCTTTGCCTTGCCATCGTTGTAGCCCTTCAAGAACTTGAGCATATTAGGCTCGTGACGGCGATACTCCACGTGGTCGGTCATTGCAAAGATGTCGAGACCATCTATCCACGCCTCACGAACGCGCTCCTCGGGTGTAAGCTCAGCATCCGAGTAGATGGAGTGGGTGTGAAGGTCTGCCTTGTAGACATTCAAACCATTAACCTGAGGTAGAATAATCTCGATACGGCGATTCGTATTTGGTAGAAGATTCACAGTTTCGGGAATCTTCTTCTGTGCTACTGCATCGGCAAGGGCAAACGATACCAATGCAACAATCAAAAATAATCGTTTCATTCTTCTTGAGTTAATCAATACTATTTAACTTTAAGCTCAACCACTGGGTGCTGGAGGTCTACGTGGTACATATTCTTAACAGTGAATACCGCCTTGTTACCCGAGATAGAGACCTTCACACTCTGGAATGCAGGGAGGATGATCTCACGGTTCTTGTAGGTGAGTTTGTAGTCGAAAGAGGTATTGTTTGTGAGCAAAATATCCTCGCCCTTCTTGGTCTTGGTGCCGTGGTGTGCAGTAACCGATGCCTGGAAGAACTTGGTC
>JAZOWM010000080.1:0-15765 GCA_045659225.1 Alistipes sp. | reverse complement strand
CGAAGCTCAAGGGCTTCGCAATTTCTTTTTAGCAAATAGTGTGTTACCTATCCCCCAAACCCCCTTTCTGTAAAGGGGGCTTGTCGCTACGCTCCAGTAATAGAATTGCGAAGCTCAAGGGCTTCGCAATTTCTTTTAGGGAAACTGGGGATTCTGGGGACGCTCGCTTTGTTCGCTTTTCTGGGGGTTCTATGGAGAATGCAAAATTATAAATACCTTTAATTATCAACTGTCAATTTTTAATTAAAAAATCTCCCACATCTTTTTTTCTTTCCTACTTTTTACTAACTTTGTATGTTCGGACTTTGAATTTAACAACTAAACAACATAAGACTATGACTGAAAAACTTCTTAAGATTGCCGGCGAGTTTGTTCTCGAAGGCACCATCAGCGAGATTACACCTCTCGGACAGGGCTTTATCAACGATACATTTATCGTTCACACCGAGGGCGAGGCTCCAAACTACATCCTTCAGCGCAAAAACAAGGCTATCTTCCCGGATGTTCCTGCGATGATGGATAACATCGACCGCGTAACCGCGCATATCCGTGCAAAGGTTGCTGCCGAGGGTGGTGACACTCGCCGCGAGGTAATGACCATCAACCACACCCACGATGGTAAGTTCTATCACGTGGACGAGGAGGGCGAGTATTGGGCAGTGTGCGAGTTTATCGCCGACACGGTAGCCTACAACTCTGCAAATAGCGAGGCTTTGGCTCGTATGGGCGGTATGGGTATCGGTAAGTTCCAATCGCAGTTGGCCGACTTCACCGAGCCTTTGGCTGAGGTCATCAAGGGCTTCCACAACATCAAGCACCGCTTCGTGCAGTGGGACGAGGCTATCGCACAAGACGCAGCTGGTCGCGTAGCATCGCTCGCGAAGGAGATTGAGTGGATCGAGTCGCGCCGCGAGGAGATGCTCGCATTCTGGGCAAAGGTTGAGTCGGGCGAGATTCCGATGCGTGTAACCCACAACGACACCAAAATCAACAATATCCTCTTCGACAAGCAGGGCAATGTTCTCTGCGTAATTGACCTCGACACCGTGATGTCTGCTCCAGCATTGGACGACTTTGGTGATGCTATCCGCACCTACGCAAATACTGGCGCAGAGGATGCTACAGACCTCTCGACAGTATCGCTCTCGTTGCCTATGTTCGCAGCGTATGCTGACGGCTACCTCTCGCAGCAGGCGAACACCCTTACACAGGCGGAGTTAGATCACCTTGCATTCTCGGCTCGCTACATCACCTTCGAGCAGGTGTTGCGTTTCTTGATGGACTACATCAATGGTGATACCTATTATAAGATTAAGTCGCCACTCCACAACTTGGAGCGTACCCACGCACAGTACGCCCTCTTGCAGAGCATCGAGGCGCAGTATGATGAGATGTGCGAGGTAATCAAGACCACAACCGCAAAATACTTGGCATAATGAAGATTCAAAAGATAGATTTGTCGGGCAGAACCCTTGAGCAAGCGTTCGAGGGCCTCGCTCCCGAGAAGGTCGGTTGTTGCAACTGGGCAGAGGAGTTTCCGTATGCTCCGAATGTGACATTCAAGATGTTCCACACAGGTGAGAAGTTGTATGTTCGTTTCGATGTAGAGGAGGGCTACACAGCGGCTCGCGTAGCGGAGGATAATGGCGAGGTGTGGACCGACTCGTGTTGCGAATTCTTCCTTTCGCTCGATGGCGAGGCGTACTACAATGTCGAGACCACCTGCATCGGCAAGATGTTGATTGGCTACCGCAAGAAGGGGCAGGATGTAATCCACGCTGGCGAGGATATTCTCTCGCAGGTGGAGCGTCACACTTCGCTCGGCTCGAAACCTTTCGAGGAGCGCGTAGGCGAGAATAAGTGGTCATTGATGCTTGGTCTTCCTACCGCCATTATGCACCAGCACAAGGTGGAGAGTTGGGACGGCTTGAAACTCAAGGTAAACCTCTACAAATGTGGCGACAACCTCTCGAAGCCTCACTTCCTCTCGTGGCAACCGATTACTCTTCCGCAACCTTGTTTCCACTGTCCTGAGTTCTTCACAGCAATTGAATTGGAATAAAATATCATACTATGAAAGCATTTTCTATCCTTAAGTTGGGTATTTTTGCCCTACTGTTAGCGTTTATTGGTTGCGCTCAAGAGCCTAAGGAGTCTGCAATCTACCGTTTGGAGGGAGTTGAGCCAGCCGTTCACTATGTTGCTACTACGCCTTTGGAGAAGGGTTACAAGGGCGAACTCGCCATCATTATGATTCAAGGATGGCACGGCGGAGCAAGCATTCTCCCCGAGTATTTGGCACTTCAGAACTCAATCAAGAAGAGCTACGTAATCAACCCAATGTTCCCTCGCAACGAGATGATGCAGACCTACAATATCGAGCCTGATGGTAGAGCTATCTGGAACGACTCGTGGCCATTGGATCTCACCATCCCTGGTGTGCCCGATGACGATTGGCGCGGCGGTGGCGATGCAAATGGCTACGAACTCAGTTCATACGATGTTATTGACCTCCTCCTCGCGAAGTTCTCGGATAAGAAGGCTTTTCCAAATTTGAAGCGCGTAGCGTTGGTTGGATTCTCGGCAGGCGGTCAGTTTGTTGGTCGCTACGTAGCAGTCGGAAAAGGCGAGGTTGCACCTCATCTCGAGCTTGTTTATGTGGCAATGTCGCCATCGACCTACCTCATCCCCGATGCGGAGGTTATTTGGCACTATGGTCTCAAGGGCCGTCCACGCTACTCGCGCAATCTCAGCGATGAGCAGATCATGGAGAACTTGCGCTCGCGCCACTGTCTGCACGCTTGTGGCGATGCCGACACTGCGGAGAAGAGCCTCGACAAGACGGCGGCCGCAATGATGCAGGGCGTTAACCGATATGTTCGCTTCCAGAATTTCCAGTCGGTAGTCGAGCAAGATCCTCGTTGGAAGTCGGTGACAACATTCCATACCCTGCCGAATCTCGGACACAAGGCGGCAATGGCGTACCAAGACCCAGTAGTCGTGAAGTATATCACAGAGTAACAAAAAATCGTGGCGCTTGCCACGATTTTTTTGTTAGTTATAATTGCTATTCAAATACTCCTGGACAGTAAACTCCGTCTGGCACGGCTCTATGCCTTCGGAGATGTATTCGTTGGTGTGTTGCATCTTCTCCTTGCCGAGAACGCAACGCTTCAAAAACGAGACTATCTCATCGTGATTCTCGGTCAGAGGCGTTAGAGCAAGGTCGTGGTCGCGATAGTGTGCCGAATGGAAGTAGTAGGTAGCACCCTTCTCGTGGAGTTGCTCGGCAATAAAGTCCGAGCCATAGAAACCTGTTGCAAGAATTGTAGCCTTGCGGTATGGTACATTTCTATCAGCATTGCCGTGGAATAGCATAATCGGGCAAGGCGTATCGCGCCAGTCAGGTTCGCCAAGCACCGAATATATCGCACCAGCGAAGGCAATCACACCAGCGAAGTTATAATCCGCACCAAGCAATGAGCGTAACTTGCGGGAGCCATTGGCTATGTAATTTTCGGCCTGCAACACCGCAATCGCACCTGCGCTCGAGCCACTAACAACGATGCGCGAGATGTCAATCTTCATCTTGACCGCTTTGCGGAGGATATAATCGGTGGCACGCAATACATCCTCGGCAGCATAGTTCACCGAGCGATACATTGCCCACGCACCCTCCATAGGTCCAACATCTTCGGTTTTATCAAGCGTATAGGCCATTCCAAGGCGATAATCAATCGACACAACATCGAAGCCCTGCGAGAGCAACATCTCGAAGTATGGCATATAGCGAGCATCGGCACGATTTCCGTGCGAGAATCCACCACCAAAGGCAAACAACACGCAAGGGTGAAATCCCTCACCCTCGGCACGATAGTGGTCGAGATACAATGGTTCCTCACCCTCCACAAAGCAGTGTGTTGTAGGTGATGGTAGTGCCATTGTTGTTGCCATAGTCAAAAGTAAAATCGTAAAAATTACAAGCCTTTTCATTATCTCCCTAGCTTTTAGCCATTAGCCATTAGCTTTTTATACTATTTTATAAATATCCCTAACGCCTCTAACGCCCCTAATGCCTCTATTTATATTTTCCTTTCCAGAGTTGTTGTATACGCTCGGCTATGCGTTGCTCGGTCTGATTTCCAGTATTCGGATGGTAGAACTGCATACCCTTGAGACTCTCGGGCAGGAACTCCTGCTCCACGAAATTACCCTCAAAGTCGTGGGCATACTTATAATCTCTACCATAGCCCTCGTCACTCATCAACTCGGTTACAGCATTGCGAAGATGCAGCGGCACAGGACGAAGGTTTGTATCCTTACTCACAAAGGCAAGCGCCTCGTTTATCGCCGCATACGCCGAATTGCTCTTTGGAGAAGTGGCGAGATAGATAGTCGTCTCGGCAAGTGTAATACGCGCCTCGGGCATACCAATCTTATGCACCGTATCGAAGCAAGCATTCGCCAACAACAAGGCATTCGGATTTGCCAAACCAATATCCTCCGATGCAAGAATCACCAATCTTCGTGCAATAAATCGTGGTTCCTCTCCTCCTGCCAACATTCGTGCCAAATAGTAGATTGCAGCATTCGGGTCGCTACCTCGCACGCTCTTTATGAATGCCGAGATAACATCGTAGTGCTGCTCGCCATTCTTGTCGTACAAAGCGATATTCTGCTGAAGCACCTCGGTTACAAGGTCATCGGTAATTACCAAGTCGCCCTCACGCGAGGAGGTTATAATATCGAGGATATTCAACAACTTTCGCGCATCGCCACCCGCAAAGCGGAACAATGCCGCCGACTCCTCCACCTTGATGTTGCGCTGTTTTAGCTCCACATCGGTGGTCAAGGCGCGATTGAGCAGATGCTCCAAATCGGCATCCTGCATCGGCTTCAGGGTGTAGACCTGACAACGGCTCAAGAGTGGCGATATAACCTCGAACGAAGGGTTTTCGGTAGTTGCACCAATAAGGGTGATTATACCCTGCTCCACAGCACCGAGCAATGAATCTTGTTGCGACTTGTTGAAGCGGTGAATCTCATCGATAAAGAGCAATGGCGTCTTTGCCGAGAAGAACTTTTGGTTCTTCGCCGACTCGATAACCTCGCGCACCTCCTTCACGCCCGAAGTTACCGCCGAGAGTGTGTAGAATGGTCGTTCGAGGGCGTTAGCCACAATCTTGGCAAGCGTAGTCTTACCCACACCTGGAGGGCCCCATAAGATGAAAGATGGGACATTTCCCGCCTCGATAAAGCGGCGGAACACACCACCCTCCCCTACAAGATGTTGCTGACCGATATAGTCTTCGAGAGTTTGAGGACGAAGCCTCTCCGCCAATGGTGCCGACATTCCTTTCTATAGTTAGATGTGTTTCTCACCAGTGTTATACTTCACCTCATCAATATACTTCTTGATATTCTGCTCTTCGCTGCGAGGGCATATAAGTAGAACATCGGCTGTATCAACCACGATATAGTCGCGCAAACCATTAATAACGGCTATTTTATCCTTTGGTAACGATATCATAGAGGAGCGCGTATTGTAGGTATAGCAACCCTCCTCTGGCTTTACATTGGCATACTTATCCTTGCGCGAGAGTTGATACAACGAGCCCCAAGTACCTACATCGCTCCAGCCAAAATCGCCACAGCGAACATAGACATTTTCCGCCTTCTCCATAACTCCGTAGTCGATTGAGATCGAACGGCACTCCGAAAAGACCTGTGCGATAGCCTCCTCCTCCGAAGGGGTACCAAGTAGTGGCGAAACACCCTCGAAGAGTGCGTGATGTTCTGGGAGATGTTCGGCTACCGCCAAGATTATATCCTCAACCTTCCAAACGAAGATTCCAGAGTTCCAGAAGAACTCTCCCGACTGCAAAAAGACTTGAGCCAACTCCAAGTGAGGCTTCTCGGTAAAACACTTCACGCGCGAGATGACTGCATTATCACTCTTTTGGATATATCCGTAGCCCGTCTCGGGACGAGAAGGGGTGATACCTATGGTCATCAAGGCATCGTGCTCGGTTGCAAAGTCGATAGTATCCTCCACGATAGAGTGGAACTCCGCCTCATTCAAGATAAGGTGGTCGGCAGGGGTTGCAATCATTATAGCATCGGGAGCCACATTGCGCAGATAGTAGGCAGCATAACAGATACAAGGTGCGGTATTGCGACCTATAGGTTCGCACAGCACCTGATGTCCGCCAATCTCGGGGATATGCTCCAAAACAAGATTCTTATAACGAGCATTGGTCACAACCAAGAAGTTCTCGGTAGGAACAAGATGTGCAAATCGCTCGTAGGTCATTCGCAAAAACGACTTACCAGTGTCGCATATATCGAGGAACTGCTTAGGTTTACTCTGACGGCTCTCTGGCCAAAAGCGAGTACCTGCACCACCCGCCATAATCACGCAATAAAGAGGCTTTTTGCTACTCATAATTACACTCTGTTTATTATAGTGATACAAAGATAACAAATTTTCATAACTTTTATCAAAAGTTACGAAATAAATTAAACAATCTCTTCGATTATCCTTTTTTTTTCGAGGAACTACTGCTCCTTGGTAGCTATGACCTTACGAACAAAACGCTGATAGCGCGAGCTCCTCGTCTTGCGACCATAGATAGCATCTGTCTTGTGCGCTATGACCATATCCAACTCGGGGATAACGGTGATATATTGCCCCATAGCTCCGTGGGCTGCGTATGCGCCCTTCAATGCCGGGTCGCTATCGTTGTAGAGCCACCACATATAGCCATAACCAAAACGCTTTTTAGGCCCCGTCTCTTCGGGTTTGGTCGATTGCGAAATCATCTTGCGATGCCAATCTTTTGCTATAATCTGTTTGCCGTTCCACGCTCCCTTTCGCAACATCAAATAGCCAAGACGTGCCATATCGCGAGTAGATATATGGATGTGGTAGGCTGGGTGTATCGACTTATTCTTATTGCCACCATATCGCTGTTTGGTGATATCCCAATCCTGGAATCCAAGCGGAGCGGCCAAATCCTCCTCCATTGCAACATAGACACTCTTGCCCGTAAGTTGCTCAAATACTGTGCCTGCAGCATTAAAATCCCAGTTGTTGTAGAGGAACTTGGTTCCAGGTTTTACGGAGCCTCGCTCGGGAACACGCTTTGGATTGTCGAGCGCACTACCCATATTCGAAGCCTGGTGATAGACTCCCGAACGCGCCTGAATAAGGTGTAGGACCTTTGCTTTTTGCTCGATAGGCAGCAACCCTCCGTGGTCGGTAATACCCAGTTCTCCGATTGTCTTATTGAGGTCGATAGTACCATTCTTGACATACTTGCCATAGAGCATCGAAAGTACACTCTTGCGACACGAAGCGATATAGCTCACACTCTCGATATTTCCATATTGAAATATGCACTCTCCGCCCACAATAATCATCAATCCTGTGGTCTGCATCGAATCGATTACATATCGGCGTAACTCCTTGACTTTACTGTCATTAAATCCATACTTTGAAGGCTTTGCTCGTACCCAATCCTCCCCTGCTTTTGGGTAGATAGGATTGGCAAAGAGCGTAGCAACAAAGAGCGTAGCAATAAGTGCAGAAACAACCTTTTTCATAGCGACCAAATAAGAATCTCTACAAAGATAACTATTTTTACCAATAATTACGTAGTAATTAGTTAAATTATTCGTATATTTGCGTGAATAAATTTGTAGATATTGAAACTATGCCAAAGATTTCAGAACGCGCCGTGTTGATGCCGGCATCACCTATTCGCCGCCTTGCGCCACTCGCCGAGGGGGCAAAGAGGCGCGGCACAAAGGTCTATCACCTCAACATCGGACAACCCGATATTAAGACACCACAAGTTGCTATCGATGCTATTCGCAATATCGATCGCAATATTTTGGAATATAGCCCAAGTGACGGATTTCTCTCGCTACGCGAGAAGTTGGTGGGCTACTATGACCAATACCAAATAAAGCTCACTCCCAACGATATTATCGTAACCTCGGGAGGCTCGGAGGCGGTACTCTTCGCCTTTATGTCGTGCCTCAACCCTGGTGATGAAATTATTGTGCCCGAGCCAGCATACGCCAACTATATGGCGTTCGCTGTTTCGGCAGGGGCTGTTATCCGCCCTATTCGCTCGACTATCGAAAACGGATTTGCATTGCCTTCTATTGAGCAATTCGAGGAGCTAATCAACGAGCGCACTCGTGGTATTCTCATCTGCAACCCAAATAACCCTACGGGCTATCTCTACACCCGCAAGGAGATGAATCGTATTCGCGATTTGGTCAAGAAGTACGACCTCTTCCTCTTTTCAGACGAGGTATATCGTGAATTTATCTATACCGGTTCGCCCTACATCTCGGCGTGTCACTTGGAGGGCATCGAGGAGAATGTAGTGCTTATCGACTCGGTATCGAAGCGTTACTCGGAGTGTGGTATCCGCATTGGTGCATTGATTACCAAGAATCAAACCTTACGTGCTGCGGTGATGAAGTTCTGCCAGGCACGACTCTCGCCACCGCTACTCGGACAGATTGCAGCCGAAGCGTCAATCGACGCTCCTCGCGAGTATGCAATTCACACATACGAGGAGTATATCGAGCGTAGAAACTGCTTGGTCGATGAATTGAATAAGATTGATGGTGTATTCTCACCTATTCCGATGGGAGCATTCTACACCGTAGCCCGTCTACCAATAGACGATAGCGACAAGTTCTGCGAGTGGTGTTTGCGCGAATTTGAGCACGAGGGAGCAACCGTAATGCTCGCCCCAGCATCGGGTTTTTATTCAAATCCGGGCTTGGGTAAGAACGAGGTTCGTATCGCCTATGTGCTCGAGAAAGAGGAGCTAAAGAGAGCTATTCGTATTCTTGGAAAGGCTATCGAGGCGTACAACAAGAGAGAACACAAATAGCAAAGAGTGATAGATGGATTTAGAGAGGTTATATATAGCTTTCACAAACTCGACAGGGGTTACCACCGACTCACGAAAGATTGAGAGGGGTGCTATCTTTTTTGCGCTGCACGGAGCATCGTTCGATGGCAACGACTATGCCATACAAGCGTTGGAGCAGGGCGCTTCGACTGCAGTGATTGATCGCAAAGATATTTTAGAGAGCAACCCACAATATGCGGAGCATCTTATCTTGGTAGAGGACACTCTCGAGGCATTACAAGCCGTAGCGCGAGAGCATCGCCGTCAGTTGGCCATTCCTATTATTGCTATCGCTGGTAGCAATGGCAAGACCACCACAAAAGAGTTGGTGTCGCGAGTCTTGGCAGAGCGCTTCGAGGTCACCACAACCAAGGGCAACCTCAACAACCATATCGGAGTACCTTTGACACTCCTCTCGATGAGTGCTGAGACCGAATTTGGCGTGGTGGAGATGGGTGCAAGCGCACAGGGCGAGATTGCTCTGCTCTGCTCCATTGCCGAGCCTAACTATGGTATTCTGACCAACATAGGACTCTCGCACCTCGAAGGCTTCGGTGGTGTGGAGGGCATTCGCAAAGGCAAGGGCGAACTATTCGACTACCTCAACGAGAATGGTGGTCGCGCCTTTGTTCCGCAGGAGGATATAACCCTATGCGATATGGTCGTAGAGCGCGAAGATATGGCTGTTGAATACTACTCTCGTATCATTGCCGAGGGTTTCAAGAGTAATCTCACGGGCGACTACAACCGCTATAATATTGCAGCGGCTGTTGCTGTGGGTTGCTACTTCGATATTAAAGAGAGCCGTATTGCCGAGGCTATACTCTCGTTCTCACCCGACAATAACCGTTCACAAGCTGTCAAAACCGAGCGCAATCAGTTGGTGGTAGATTGCTACAACGCTAACCCTTCGAGTATGGAGGTTGCGTTGGACAACATATCGACTATGGAGGCGGAGCATAAGGTCTTAATATTGGGCGATATGCTCGAACTTGGCAAGTGGAGCGAGGAGGCGCACCTCAATATCCTCCGCAAGGCGGATGGTGTAGCCGAGCGCATAATACTTGTGGGCAAGGAGTTCGCAAAGGCCTACAACAAGAGTGAGGATCTATCTGCAAAGTACGCCCTCTACCCTTCGACTGCCGAAGTGTTGGCAACACTCGACAAAGAGCCAATAAGCGGAGCGTTGGTACTCTTGAAGGGCTCGCGAGGAATAAAGTTGGAGCAATTGATACAATCGCTCTAACGAATTGAGAATTGAGAATTAAAGGAATTTCTAATTTAACAAAAGCCAATGGCTAAAAGCTAAAAAATATGGAGAACAAGAACCAAATTTCACTCCCCGAGAACGCCTATCGTGAGTTGAAGGCAGGCGAGGAGTACCAGCCGATAATGTCGGCGCAGAGCAAACCAGCCGAGGCTACGCCATACTCGGTAACTATGGGCGTTGTGATGGCGATTATATTCTCGGCAGCCGCAGCCTTCCTCGGTTTGAAGGTTGGTCAGGTATTCGAGGCGGCTATTCCTATCGCAATCTTGGCGGCAGGCTTTGGCTCGTTGCGTGGCAAGAATAAGAGTATGCTCGGCGAGAATGTTATCATTCAGTCGATTGGTGCATCGTCGGGTGTAATTGTGGCAGGTGCTATCTTCACATTGCCAGCACTCTACATCCTCGGTTTAGAGGCGCAGTTCTACCAAGTATTCCTCTCGTCGTTGTTGGGTGGCGTGTTGGGTATCGTATTGCTCGTGCCATTCCGCAAATACTTCGTTAAGGATATGCACGGTAAGTACCCATTCCCTGAGGCTACCGCCACTACCGAGGTGCTCGTTTCGGGCGAAAAGGGTGGCAAGCAGACCGTAACCCTCGCCATCGCAGGTCTTATCGGTGGTTTGTACGACTTCGCAGTCTCATCATTCGGTGCTTGGGCAGAGAACATCTCTACCAAGATGACCGCTTGGGGCGTTGCCGTACCCGATAAGTTCAAGGTTGAGTTCTCGATGAATACGGGAGCAACCCTGCTCGGCTTGGGCTACATCATCGGTTTGAAGTATGCCGTAATCATCACCGCAGGTTCGTGCCTTGTATGGTTTGTAATCGTGCCACTCGTAGGCTATGCTTCAGCCGAGGCTGCGTCAATGAGCGCAATGCAGCTCTTCCAGGCGTATGGTCGTCCTATCGGTATCGGCGGTATAGCAATGGCTGGTTTGATCGGCATTATCAAGCAGTCGGGCATTATCAAGCAGGCTGTAGGCTTGGCAGTTAAGGAGCTTGGCGGCAAGAAGTCGGAGGGCGCAACCGAGCGTACACAGCGCGACATCTCGATGAAGGTTGTCCTCTCGGTGATTATCGCAGTGTTGATTTCAACCGTAGCATTTTTCCAATTTGGCGTGCTTGGCAACTGGCTCCACACCATCGTGGCGGTGCTCATAGTATTCGTTATCGCATTCCTCTTCACCACCGTAGCAGCTAACGCAATCGCTATCGTGGGTACTAACCCAGTCTCGGGTATGACCTTGCTGACCTTGATTCTCTCATCGCTCGTACTCGTATCGGTAGGCCTCAATGGTAAGGAGGGTATGACCGCAGCGTTGATTATCGGAGGTGTAGTCTGCACCGCATTGTCAATGGCTGGAGGCTTCATCACCGACCTTAAAATCGGCTATTGGCTCGGTACTACCCCACGCACACAGGAGAAGTGGAAGTTCCTCGGAACATTCGTTTCAGCAGCTACCGTAGCGGGTGTGATGATTATCCTCAACAAGACCTATGGTTTCGTAGGCGAGAACGCATTGACCCCACCGCAGGCTAACCCAATGGCAGCAGTTATCAAGCCTTTGATGGAGGGTGGCGACACTCCTTGGATTCTCTACTTTGCAGGTGCAGTTTTGGCACTCGTGTTGAACTGGATTGGAGTGCCAGCGTTGGCATTCTCACTCGGTATGTTCATCCCAATGTCGTTGAATGCTCCGCTTGTAGTAGGTGGCGCTATCGCTTGGTTTGTATCTAACCGCTCGAAGGACGAGGCGTTGAACAAGGCTCGCTTCGATAGAGGTACACTCCTCGCATCGGGCTTTATCGCAGGTGGTGCGTTGATGGGCGTAGTAGCAGCCGTTTTGAAGTTCGTGGGCGTAGATATGTATATGACCAACTGGGCAGCCTCGAACTCGGCAGAGTGGCTTGCCTTGGCAATGTATATCGCCTTGGCAATCTACTTCACCGTTCACACATTAAAAGCAAAAAAGGAGGAGTAACTTTTCGAGTTGAGAGTTGAGAGTTGAGAGTTGAGAGTTGAGAGTTGAGAATTAAAAGCCAATGGCTAATGGCTAAAAGCAATAAAAATTATAACAATTCAAAATCGTCAATGATTGAGGAAATTTTGTGCGTTACGCAGTAGCGAAAAGCGGAGCATACTTGGCGTATGTGAGCATTTACGCTGCAAGTAAGGTGCAAAATTTACCAATCAGAACGATTTTCAAACAACGGAGATATGGAGTTAAAAGAGAGATTTTTAAAGTATGTTGCGATAGACACGCAATCAGACGAGAATAGCGAAACATTCCCATCGTCAGCAAAGGAGTGGGATTTGTTAAACCTCTTGGTCGAGGAGATGAAGGCTCTCGGCTTGGAGGATGTCAGCATCGACAAGTATGGTTATGCAATGGGTACTATTCCTGCAACCAAAGGCAAGGAGAATGCCCCTGTAATCGGCTTCCTCGCCCATGTTGATACATCGCCCGATATGAGTGGCGCAAATGTCCGCCCTCGCATCATCGAGGAGTACGACGGTAAGGATATTATCCTCAACCCATCGCTCACGATGAAGGTTTCGGAGTTTCCGGAGTTGAGCCGTTTTGTAGGTCATACCCTTATCCACACTGACGGCACTACCCTGCTCGGTGCAGACGACAAGGCGGGCGTTGCGGAGATTATGACCGCTGCGGAGTACCTTATGGCACACCCAGAGGTGGAGCACGGCAAGATTCGCATCGGCTTTACCCCAGATGAGGAGATTGGCCGTGGCGTAGAGTTCTTCGATGTAAAGGCCTTTGGTGCTGACTTCGCCTACACTATGGACGGAGGCTACGAGGGCGAGTTGGAGTACGAGAACTTCAACGCCGCATCGGCTAAAATCGCTATCCAGGGCCGCAACGTACACCCAGGTTATGCTAAGAATAAGATGATTAACGCTATCGAGGTGGCTTGCGAGTTAAACTCGATGATTCCGGCAACCCAACGCCCTGAATACACTGAGGGTTACGAGGGCTTCTACCACTGCGTAGGTTTCAACGGCACAGTCGAGGAGGCTAACATTTCGTATATTATCCGCGACCACGACTTCGACAAGTTCGAGGCGAAGAAGGTGTGGATGTGGGACTGCGTGGGTATGCTCAACAAGAAGTATGGCGGTGCGCTCACCCTCACCATCAAGGACCAGTACTACAATATGCGCAAGCAGGTGGAGCCGCATCCGCAGGTTATCGAACTTGCGAAGGAGGCAATGTTGGAGGCCGATGTAACACCTATCGTACGCCCAATTCGTGGTGGTACCGATGGTGCGCGCCTCTCGTTTATGGGTTTGCCTTGCCCGAACATCTTTGCCGGAGGTATGAACTTCCACGGCAAGTTCGAGTACTGCTCTCTCAACTCGATGGAGAAGGCTGTAAAGGTTATCATCAACCTCTGCAAGCTCTGGGCGAAGTAGGCTAAACGCCAAATTAAAAATTAAAAATGCAAAATTAAAAATTTATGTCCCGTTACGGATTTGTTAAGGTGGCAGCGGCAACACCGTTAGTGAAGATTGCCGATTGTCACGCAAACGCAAAGGCGATAGATGAGATGACTGCCGAAGCGGTAGAGCGTAGTGCAAGCGTGGTGGTATTTCCCGAATTATCACTCACGGGCTACACCTGTGGCGACTTGTTCCTGCAATCACGATTGTTGGAGGCTGCTAACGAAGCATTAGCGCAGTTGCTCGCTACCCCACGACCTATCGTGTCGATTATCGGAATGCCGATATACTACAAAAATAACCTATACAACTGCGCCGTAGTGATTGCTAACGGTAAAATTGAGGGTATCGTGCCAAAGAGCTACATTCCGAACTACTCGGAGTTCTACGAGAGCCGTTGGTTTACCGAGGGACGAGATATTCGCAATGCCGAGATTACAATCTGCGGTCAGCGAGTGCGCTTCGGAACAGACTTGTTGTTCGAGGTACACGGAACACGCTTTGGAGTGGAGATTTGCGAGGATTTGTGGGTGCCAGCACCGCCATCATCGGATATGGCCTTGGCAGGCGCAACGCTCATCTTCAATCAGTCGGCGACACCTGAGATTTTGGGCAAACACGCCTACCTGCGCTCGCTTATCAAGCAGCAGTCGGCACGCGCATTGTGCGGATATGTCTACGCTTCGGCAGGTGTGGGTGAGTCCTCGACCGACCTCGTATTTACCGGAAATGGCATAATCGCCGAGAATGGCAAAATCCTCGTGGCTCGTGAGCGTTTCGTACGCGATGCACGATTGACCATAGCGGATATTGATGTAGAGCATATCTTCAACGAGCGTCGTCGTCATACATCGTTTATCAACCTCGACAACCGTTTCGATGTTATAAAGATTGATATTCCACAACCCAAAAGCGAGTTGGAGCGCACAATCAACCCTGCGCCATTTATCCCTGAGGAGTTGAGCGAAGGTTGCAAGGAGGCCTTCACAATTCAGTGTTCAGGTCTTGCTCAGCGACTTTCGAACATCAACTGCAAGCGTGCCGTAATAGGTATTTCGGGAGGTTTGGACTCGACTCTGGCGTTGTTGGTAACGGCTGCTACATTCGATATGCTAGGCCTTGACCGCAAGGGTATAATCGGTGTTACAATGCCTGGTTTCGGCACTACCGACCGCACCTATCAGAATGCCTTGACACTGATGAAGGAGTTGGGCATCACCACACGTGAAATATCTATTCGCAAGGCGTGCGAACAGCACTTCGAGGATATCGGTCTTTCGGCTGATGAGCGTGGTGCAGCATACGAGAACTCGCAGGCACGCGAGCGCACGCAGATACTTATGGACTTGGCAAACTTGAAGGGTGGCATAGTTATCGGCACTGGTGATTTGAGCGAGGCGGCACTCGGCTGGGCGACCTACAATGGCGACTCGATGTCGATGTATAATCCGAACTGCTCTATTCCAAAGACTTTGGTGCGCAAACTCGTTGAGTGGTGCGCAGAACACGACAGCAACGAACAAGTTTGCTCAACATTGAAGGATATTGTTGACACCCCTGTCAGCCCTGAGTTACTCCCTGCCGACAGCGAAGGCAACATTGCACAGAAGACCGAAGATTTGGTAGGTCCTTACGCCCTGCACGACTTCTTCATCTACAACTTCCTACGCAATGGTTTCTCGCCTGCAAAGATTGAATTCTTGGCTCAAAAGGCCTTCGACGGAGAGTTCTCGAAGGAAGAAATAAAGCATTGGTTGCAGGTATTCTTGCGCCGCTTCTTCTCGCAACAGTTCAAGCGCTCGGCAGCCCCTGACGGACCAAAGGTAGTTACCGTATCGCTCTCGCCACGCGGTGACTTGCGAATGCCATCCGACGCATCGGTTGCAGAGTGGTTGAAGTAGAATAAAAAAGGAGGCATGAGCCTCCTTTTTTTTATTGTGTCACCTTGTCGTACTCCTCTTTTAAGGTGGAGAACAACTCCTTGACGCTCATTACTCGATCTATACGCCACGCATTCGAGCCGCAGAAGGCGTAGCCATGCGACATCTTACCGCGATAGGCATTATAGAGTGCCAGCATAATGCAGTATGGCGAAT
>JAZOWM010000079.1:0-21985 GCA_045659225.1 Alistipes sp. | reverse complement strand
AGATGCTGTTTGTTGTGCAACAATTGTGAAAATTTAGGCTATCGCCCCTTTGCGATGCGCCCCTTTGTTGTCCAAATTCCACTTTTTCCTCTCTCTAATCCTCTGACTGACATAACCGCGATGACTCTGTTGTCATCAATCTGAGCCAAAGAGTTCCACAATGCACTCCCATCTATCGAAAGTTTGGGAAGTGGCGTGGTGCGGTGGCGGAAGTGGCGAGCATTTTTGTCGCCAACATAGACTTGTATATTGGCAAAATGGTGAGCCTTGCCCTTGCGCCCCTCGGTAGATTGCACCGAGAGCAGTGTGTTTTTCTCGCCCAATCGGATAAGATATGGCGCACCAGCATAGATGGTGTCTTGGATAGCCCATCTGCCTTCTACAGCCTCTTCTCTGCGAGTGTCGTTGCCTCGAACGCACCCATCTCGCCAATTGTTGGCGGTGCGAACTATCACGGGCTTGAAACGACCTCGAACACCATTATCCTCTATTGCCATCGCAATCTCCTTGGAGTGTGGGAGGTAGATTGGCACAGGCATGCCATCGCGACCTCTTGCGCGGAATGATACTCTCTCGGTTCGGCTCCAAGTGTTACCCTCGTCGAACGAGCGTAGGAGTGAAATCTCCTGCTCGGAGCTATTTGTGTATGGTTTTTCGTTTGCAAAATAGATGTGCAATTCGCCCGATGGGAGTTGTAGAGGTATCGGCTCCCAGCAACCACTGCGAGGTGTTGTGCCTGCCACATAGAGGTCGTAGCCTTGGCTCCAACTCGCTCCTCCATCTATCGAAAAGGCATACATAATCTTGTATGGTAGCCCCGAATCCTTTGTAGGACGAGCGTTCCAAGTGAAGATAAGTTTTCCACTTTGCAGTTGCAAGAGTTCGCTGTTGGCGTAGTTGTACCCCTCGCTACGAGCCACCTCGACGGGATTGCTCCAACTTTCGCATCTGTCGTGGCTGAAACGAATCCACACCGCACCCCTCGCCTCGTAGACCAAGGCGTGGTGGTTATCGACCTTTTTGATGCGGGCGTATGTTCCGTGGGTAACAAAACGAGCACTCTCGCTATCCCACTTTATGTTTGGGCGAGCCGAGGCACAATAGGCAAGCAACAAGGCGAGGAGTATGAGGGAGGCGAGTAGCGGTCTGTTCATAGAAAATTCATATTATTCGCAAATTTAACAAAATTTTACTACATTTGTAGCACATTATATATAAATAGTTGGGTTATGGGTACTACAGACCACAAATTTACCATCGCACTCATTTACGATTTCGACGGAACACTCGCTGCAGGAAATATGCAGGAGTATGACTTTATACCTGCCGTAGGCAAGAGTAACTTTGAGTTTTGGGACGAGGCAAACCATCTTGCCGAGGCGCAGGATGCCGACCAGATACTCACCTATATGGCCCTGATGATTCGCTCGGCACAAGCCAAAGGCTTGTCGCTCCGTCGTGAGGCGTTTCAGGAGTCGGGCAAGAAGGTGGAACTCTACGAGGGTGTTATGGAGTGGTTCGACCGCATCAACGCCTATGGTGAGGAGCGCGGTGTGCGAGTGGTGCACTACATCAACTCCTCGGGCTTGAAGGAGATTATCGAGGGTACACCCATTGCCGACAAGTTCCGCAAGATCTACGCCTGCTCGTTCCTCTACAATGACGATGGCATAGCCTATTGGCCAGGTGTGGCGGTGAACTATACCAACAAAACACAGTTTATCTTCAAGATTAACAAGGGTGTGGAGTCGGTCTACGACACCAAGGAGGTGAATAAGTATATGGAGGAGAAGCAGCGTCCTGTACCATTCTCGCGAATGATATATGTGGGCGATGGAACAACCGATATCCCGTGTATGCGCTTGGTTAAGAACTTCGGCGGACACTCCATTGCGGTCTACAATCCAAAGGAGGAGTCGAAGCGAGGCGATATGAGTACGCTTATTCGCGACAACCGTGTAAACCACGTCTGCCCAGCCGATTATAGCGAAGGCAAGGAGATGGACATCGTGGTCAAGACCATTATTGACAAGTGCGTTGCCGACCACAAGCTCCAGCTCTTGGAGGCGGAGAAGTAGGGCGCCAAGTAAGATGGCATTGAATGGCATTTGGGCTTTCAGCCCTTAATGGCATTTAATGGCAGCGCACTCCAAAGGAGTGCTTAATGAGTGGCGCTTTGCCATTCAGCGAGTGTAATGAGCGCATGCCATTGTCCTACGGTCTTCCTCCTTCGCACCTCGGCAAAGTGTGCAAGCACCCTCTGCTCTCGGTTTGGCGTCGGTTCGTTGCCATTCAGCGACCAACGGGAGCGAATGTCATTTTGCTACGCTAAAAATAGATAGAGAACTAGAAAAACTATGAACGAGATAATTTTTTCCACAAACAATGCCCACAAATTGGGCGAGGTGCAGGCGCTTTTGGAGGGAAAGTTTGCGCTTAAAACCCTGCGAGAGTGCGGTATCACCGAGGATATTCCCGAGACTGCCGAGACGCTCGAAGGCAATGCCTTGTTGAAGGCGCGCTACGTTCACGAGCGTACGGGTGCCGACTGCTTTGCCGATGATACGGGCTTGGAGGTTGAGGCTTTGGGCGGTGCTCCGGGTGTTCGCTCGGCTCGCTATGCGGGCGATGAGCACGACTTCGATGCCAACAATGCCCTGCTTTTGAATAATCTCGAAGGAGAGAGCAATCGCAAGGCTCGCTTCCGTACGGTTATTGCACTGATTTTGAACAACAAGGAGTACCTCTTCGAGGGCATTGTTGAGGGAAAAATCATTGACCATATGACTGGATCGGAGGGCTTTGGCTATGACCCGATGTTTGTGCCCGAGGGCGAGACTCGCACCTTTGCCGAGATGTCAGCTGACGAGAAAAATGCCATCTCGCATCGTGGTCGTGCAGTGGCAAAATTGGTAGAATTTTTACAAACTGAAAACTAATTTAATAGAGTCGTTAAGGGCGTTAGAGCCGTTAGGGGAAATTTTAGATTAACTTTACATTTCTCTCGTCTCTCGTCTTTCGTCTCTCGTCTAAAATAAAAACTATGGCAAATTACGAGCGTGAGGACAAATACGACCTCGAAAAGATTGAGCAACTAAAATATCACTACCGCGAGGTGTTGCGACTCCTCGGCGAAGATCCTGAGCGCGAGGGACTTATCAAAACCCCCGAGCGCGTGGCAAAGGCGTGGTCCTACCTCACCAAGGGCTACGAGCAGGACCCTGTGGCTATCCTCCAGTCGGCAATGTTCAAGGAGGAGTACAAGCAGATGGTTGTGGTGAAGGATATCGAACTCTTCTCGGTATGTGAGCATCATATGCTCCCATTTGTGGGTAAGGCTCACGTGGCTTATATCCCTAACGGTACAATTACAGGTTTGTCGAAGGTTGCACGCGTAGTGGAGTGTTTTGCACGCCGCTTGCAGGTGCAGGAGCGTTTGACTGTGCAGATTCGTGACTGCATTCAGGAGGCTTTGAATCCTATTGGTGTGGCGGTAGTTATCGAGGCTTCGCATATGTGTATGCAGATGCGTGGTGTGGAGAAGCAAGGCTCAAAGACTACCACTTCGGCATTTACAGGAATCTTCCTTTCGGACCCTCGTACTCGCGAGGAGTTTATGTCGCTTATTTCGGCAAAATTGCAGTAGAAAGAGTTGCACCATCACCCTACATCATAGATAGGGGGCTGATATACTTTTTGGGTATATCGCCCCCTTGTTTTTTCTCTTTTCTGGTCCAAATCGCAACAAATAAGGGCGATTTTCGTGGAAATCAAATAACTTTTTGTAAATTTGCGCGTTTATAATATATAAACGCCCGAAAATTATGGAACAAAATATATTTAAGAGATGGAATAAAATAGTCGGTTGGGTGGTGTTTGCTATTGCGGCATTGACCTACCTGATGACTATCGAACCATCGTCATCGCTTTGGGATTGTGGAGAGTTTGTTGCCACTTCGTACAAGTTGGAGGTGGGACATCCCCCTGGGGCACCACTCTTTATGCTCTTGGCTCGTATCGCCACGATGCTTGCACCATCGAGCTACTATGTGCCACATATGTGAACGGAATGAATGCATTAGCAAGTGCCTTCTGCATCTTGTTCCTCTTCTGGACAATCACCCACATTGCCCGCCGACTTTTGACACGCGAAGGACGACCTCTCTCTGTGGCAAATGCTATTGCCGTATTGGGAGCAGGCGCAGTTGGTGCTTTGGCATACACCTTTACCGATACCTTCTGGTTCTCGGCAGTCGAGGGTGAGGTCTACGCACTCTCATCGATGTTTACGGCATTGGTGGTGTGGCTGATGTTACGCTGGGAGGAGGAGGCCGATGAGCCCCACTCGGCGCGATGGATTGTGTTGATTGCCTACCTTATGGGCTTGTCTATTGGTGTGCATATCCTCAACTTGCTCACCATACCAGCGTTGGTATTTATCTACTACTTCCGCAAGTACAAGAATATCACATTCAAGGGCTTGGCTATGGTTACACTCTTGGCGTGCGCCATATTGCTTGTGCTCAATGGCATCATCATACCTTACACCGTCTACTTCGGTGCAATGGGCGATGTCTTCTTTGTGAATAAGCTGGGCTTGCCTGTCAATATGGGTATTGTAGTATTTGCTTTTGCCCTCTTTGGTTTGCTCGGCACAGCCGTATACTACACCCACCGCAAGGGTAAGCGACTTTTGAACTTGGTGGCGGTGTGCGTTACGATGATTATGCTTGGATTCTCGTCATACGCCTCGGTGACCATTCGAGCTGCGGTAAATCCTCCGATGAACTCTAATAATCCGGACAATCCTACCGCTCTGCTCTCGATGCTCAATCGCGACCAGTATGGCAATCGCCCATTGCTCTATGGTGCATCGTATGCAGCTCCCGTAGAGGATTATACCGAGAAGGCGTTTTTCTACTACAACGATGAGAAGGGTTGCTACGAGAAGCGTACTACGGTCAATGACTACGTCTACCCCGACAAGTTTATGCACCTCTTCCCACGCATGTGGAACTATATGAAGAAGGAGCAGGACTACAAACCTTGGGCGGCATATCGTACGAAGATGGACTTTGTGCGTAACGAGAATGGCGACATTCTCTACGATAAGGAGGGTCGTCCTATGCGCGAGGAGGTTCTCGACTTTGGTCACAAGGTGTCGTACTACGATGGTGAGCGCACTCGCGCTGTTGTCGAGCCTACATTCCTGGAGAACCTCAACTACTTCTTCTCCTATCAGCTCAACTATATGTACTGGCGCTACTTCCTCTGGAACTTCGTAGGTCGTCAGGACGATATACAGGCCGATGCCGTAACCATAACCAATGGAAATTGGCTCACGGGCATCAAGGCTATCGACTCGGCATACCTCGGTCCGCAGGAGAATCTCCCACGCGAGATGGAAAATAACAAGGCGCGTAACACCTACTTCCTCTTGCCATTCTTGTTGGGTATTATCGGTTTGATATACCAGCTCAACCGCGACCCTCGCAACTTCACCATTGTGATGTGGTTGTTTGTGATGATGGGTATAGCGTTGGTGGTCTATTTCAACTCCTCGCCAGGTGAGGTGCGTGAGCGCGACTATGTCTATGCAGGTTCGTTCTACGCCTTCTCGATGTGGATAGGCTTGGGAGTATTGGCATTATACGACCTCCTCTCGAAAATATTGAAGAAGCGAGAGACCACCGCAGCTACTGTTGCCACAGCTTTGGCTTTGGTTGTGCCAGCAATTCTTTGTGCCGAGAACTGGGACGACCACGACCGTTCGCACCGCACAATGGCTCGCGATTTGGGCTATAACTACCTCCATTCGATAGTGGAGAAGGAGGGTGTTTCGCCAATCATCGTGAACTATGGCGACAACGACACCTTCCCATTGTGGTTCAACCAGGAGGTAGATGCTGTGCGTACCGATGTTCGCATTATGAACTCGAGCTACCTCGATGGTGAGTGGTATGTAGATGAGATGAAGTGTAAGGCAAACGATGCCGAGGGAATTCCATTCTCGTTGCCAAGCCACAAATACACCTTCGTGAACGACTGGGTGCCTGTCAATTCGCAGATTGACCGCGTGGTAGAGGCAAAGCAGGTTATGGAGTTTGTGCGTAGTGACGACAAACGCACCAAGATGGATCTTGGCTACGGTGCTCCAACCGACTATATACCTACCAAGCGCATCGCCTTGCCAGTGGATAAGGATGCAGCCATTGCCTCGGGCATTGTGGCGGAGAAGGATAGGGATTTGATGGTCGATACGGTCTACATCAATATTAGTGCAACATCTCTCTCCCGTTCGGAGTTAATGTTGCTCGATATGTTCTCGCAATTCGACTGGAAGCGACCAATCTACTTCACCCAGGTCTATGTCTTGCAGAAGTTTGGATTGTTGGACTACTTGCAGTTCGATGGCTACTCCTATCGTTTTGTTCCAATCCTTACTCCGTACAAAGATCCGTGGAATATTGGTCGTATCGATGCCGATTATGTCTACGACAAGTTGATGGAAGAGTTCCGTTATGGAAACCTCAGCAATCCGAAGGTATATGTGGACTACTTCACGCAGTACAATATCTCGGTATCGCGAGCAAGGGAGGCTTTTGCGCGTGTAGCTCGTGAGTATATCAAGCAGGGCAATACCAAGCGTGCCGAGGAGTTACTCGATAGAGGCTTGGCGGTGTTACCGATAAATCAGATTCGTTTCTCGGAGGCCAACACCTTCCCATTCATCGAGTGCTACTACGACCTCGGCTTGAACGAGAAGGCGGATGCGTTGCTTATGGCTTATGGCGACAACCTTATTGACTACATCGAATACTACTTGCAGTTCGAGGGACTTCAGGGCGTTTTGGTCGAGGATATTATGTACGACAAGCTCGATGAGTTGTCACGCCTCTACTACTTGGCGGCCTACTACGATCGCAATGATGTGGTCTATGGCATCAACGAGTATTATCGCTCGCTCGGCGCCGAGGATAAGGATTTGATTCTCACCCAGCGTGAGAAGGATTCGCTCGGAATACAAGGAGCACCAAAAACAAAGTTTAATTAAAAATTAAAAATTGACTCAATATATGGCTAAACCAAAACTTCTTCTTTACAACACGCTCTCTCGCCGCAAGGAGGCGTTTGAGCCAATCAACGAAGGTCGTGTAGGTATGTATGTCTGCGGTCCTACTGTCTATGGTGATCCGCACCTCGGACATACTCGTCCTTCAATCACATTCGACCTCTTGTTCCGCTACCTCAAGGCGGAGGGTTACAAGGTGCGCTATGTGCGCAATATCACCGATGTAGGTCACCTCGAGCACGATGCTGATGAGGGCGAGGATAAAATCGCAAAGAAGGCTCGCCTCGAGCAGTTGGAGCCAATGGAGGTTGCCCACTACTACACCGAGCGTTACAAGAACTATATGGCAAAGTTGGGTGTGCAGACACCATCGATTGAGCCACACGCTTCGGGCCACATCATCGAGCAGATAGACTTCGTGAAGCGTATTATGGATGCTGGCTATGCCTACGAGTCGAATGGCTCTATCTACTTCGATGTCGAGAAGTACAACCACGACCACAAATACGGCATCTTGTCGGGCCGCAACCTCGACGATATCGTAACCGATACCCGTCAGCTCGATGGTCAGCAGGATAAGAAGCACTCGTTCGACTTCGCATTGTGGAAGAAGGCTGCACCCGAGCATATTATGCGCTGGCCTTCACCTTGGAGCGATGGTTTCCCTGGCTGGCATATGGAGTGCTCGGCAATGAGCACCAAGTACCTCGGCGAGAAGTTCGATATCCACGGTGGTGGTATGGACTTGATGTTCCCTCACCACGAGTGCGAGATTGCACAATCTACCGCAGCTCTTGGTCACGACTCAGCACGCTACTGGGTACACAACAATATGATTACCATCAACGGCAAGAAGATGGGTAAGTCGTACAACAACTTCATCACCCTCGAGCAGATGTTCAATGGCGACCACCCTGCACTCGAGCAGGCATACTCGCCTATGACCGTGCGTTTCTTCATCTTGCAGGCGCACTACCGCTCGACTCTCGACTTCTCGAACGAGGCGTTGCAGGCAGCAGAGAAGGGACTTGATCGCTTGATGAAGGGTATCGAGGCGTTGCATAAGGCTCCAGTATCGGCAACCTCATCTTTCAATGTTGATGAGATTGAGACTCGTTGTGCCGAGGCTATGGCTGACGATTTGAACTCGCCAATCGTAATCTCTACTATGTTCGACTACGTTCGCCTCTTCAACCAGCTCTCGGAGGGCAAGCAGACCTTGACTGCCGAGGATAAGACAAAGGCCGAGGCAACAGTTCAGCGTTGGGTGTTCGACATTCTCGGTTTGGAGAACGAGAAGGCTGAAGCAACTGGTGGCAAGGATATGGTATCGCCACTCGTAACTATGTTGCTCGATATGCGTATGCAGGCTAAGGCTGATAAGAATTGGGCATTGTCTGACGAGATTCGCGACAAACTCATCGCTATCGGCATTCGAGTTAAGGACCGCAAGGACGGTTACGACTGGGAGATAGAGTAGCAGATGGCAAAAATCTGGCGCAAATATCTACCGCTTCTACTTTTGACCATTGCTTCGGGGCGAGCTCTCGCCTCCGACAATGAGTCGAAGGTGGATACCCTTATTGCGGTAGATAGAGTGCAGATTACAGCTATCAAGCAGGGCTCCGAGTTGCGCCGCGAGGCTGTAGCGGCATCGGTGTTGGGTGGTCGTACACTCGAGATGCGCGGTGTTGCAGCGGTCAAGGATGCGATGATGGATATCCCAAACCTCTTTATGCCCGACTATGGCTCGCGTACCACCTCATCAATCTATGTTCGAGGTATGGGCGCACGTATCGACCAGCCCGTTGTGGGTATGACGGTCGATAATGTGCAGTTGGCAGATAAGAATCTCTACGATACCGAGCTGCAGGATATCGAGCGCATCGAGTTTCTGCGAGGTCCACAAGCAACCCTCTATGGTCGCAATACGATGGGAGGTGTGATAAATGTCTACACACTCTCTCCGCTGAACTACCAGGGCGTGCGCCTTCGTGCCGACTATGGCTCGCGCAATTCGCTTCGAGTGGCGGCATCGAGTTATAACAAGCTGGGCGATAAATTTGGCTTTTCGGTCTCGGCGCAGTATGGTCGTCACGATGGCTATTGGCTCAATATGTACGATAATTCGATGTGCGACAAGGAGAATAGTGGCAACTTCCGCACCAAGTTCCAATATCGCTCGGGGGCTTTGAGTATCGACAATACCCTCGCCTTTTCGATGGTGGCGCAGGGTGGCTACCCCTACGAGTATATTGGTAGCACCAACCCCGAGAAACATCGCGAGGAGTTGGTTGGCAAAATCAACTATAACGAGCCTTCGACCTACGATCGTATAGCCGTAAGTGACGGATTGAGTGTGCGTTACGACTTTGGTAAGTTCTCGTTGGCAAGCATCACCTCGTATCAGTATATGAACGACAAGATGCACATCGACAACGACTTCTTGCCCGAATATTACTTCACACTCGAACAGCGCAAGCAGCAACACCAGATAGCCGAAGATTTTATGCTTCGCTCGAAGGAGGAGGGCATTTATCGTTGGTTGGCAGGAGTCTATGGCTTCTTCAAGAGGGAGAAGATGCAGGCTCCGGTAACCTTTGGTCCAACAGGTATCGAGAAGATGATTATCGACAATATCAACTCCAATCCGGAGAATGACGGAGAGTTTCGTTGGGGCGATTTGGAGGGTAATGGCAAGGATGAGTTGTTGCTCGATAGCCGCTTTACCACCCATAATAGCGGTGCTGCGGCATATCATCGCAGCGAGCTACATCTTGGTCGTTGGCGCTTGGCTTTGGGGTTGCGTTTGGATTATGGGTTGGTACAGATGCTCTATCACACATCTACGAATACCTGCTACTCTTTCTATCCTAACGATACTTCGCAGCAGCAACCAGTTGCTATACCGAGAGAGATTGACGAGAATGCGCTCTTGTCGCGAGGATTTTTGGAGTTCCTGCCATCGTTCTCCGCCTCGGTAAATTTGGATAGGACGGGGCAGAATATGCTCTATCTCTCCGCCTCGAAGGGTTATAAGGCGGGAGGCTTCAATACGCAGATGTTCTCGGAGGTGCTACAACGCCAGCTCAAACAGAAGATGGGACTCACCCAGGAAATCGATGTGGATAAGTTGTGTGCCTACAACCCCGAACATAGCTACAATGTGGAGTTCGGTGGCCATTTCGGCACCCACGATGGTGTTTTCACGGCCGATGCATCGTTGTTCTACATTGAGTGTTTAGACCAACAACTCACGATATTTCCCGATGAGAACAGCACAGGTCGAATGATGACCAATGCTGGTCGCACCCGCTCCTTTGGAGCGGAGCTCTCGGCTACGGCGCGATTGGCAAAGACGTTGGTCTTGCAGGGCTCGTATGGCTATACCAATGCCAAATTTAAGCAATTTGTGTCGGGTGGCGTAAATTATGCAGGCAATTTTATACCATACGCACCGAAAAATTCGTTATCTTTGCGCCTGATGCAGAGTGTTCCACTCCGCTCGCAGTGGATAGACCGTATTGTTTTGAGCGTGGGGGCTACTGGTGCAGGCCGTATCTATTGGAACGAGGCGAACGATGTGTCGCAACCATTCTATGCCTTGTTGGAGGCATCGGTGCGCTTCGAGGGTACGATGTGGTCGGTAGATTTGTGGTGTAAGAATGCCACCAATACGAGGTATGATGTTTTCTACTTCGAGTCTATGGGCAACCGATTCCTACAGCGCGGAAAACCTATGACCGGAGGAGTACGAGTAATGATAAATATACTATAACGAGATATGAAAAGAATTTTGATTTTGGCGTGTAGCGCACTGATTTTTGCCACATCGTGTTTGTCAGGCACAGGTTCGTCCAGCTCCTCATCGAGCTTATTCTATGGTAAACTGACCGTTACGGATAGATCTACTAACGAGGTTTCACATTCGGTGGATAATGCTATGGTTGAGGTGTGCATACCCGATGTAGTTGAGCCTAAATTTAATTTTATCTTCCACAACGTAAAGTTCGATAGCGCAATGCCTGTGCAGTTGAGCCTCGAAATAGCGGGAGTTCCATTTGTCTCTACCGTATCGGAGGATGCCACCACGCTGAACCAAATCTTTAAGGGCGAAAATATCGTCCCTACGGTTGGAGGAAAGAGCTACGATAACTTTACGGTAAGCGTCATCGAGGGTTGTGTAGGAACAACAGTAGATATTATGTTCGAAGTCCCATCGAAGAATAAGCGCGTTAATTTTACCACCGTAAAGGATAATACCGAAACACCAGAAAACTAAACTTAAATAGATATGAAACCAGAGTACAAACCCTATGTAGAGGAACTTATCGAGTTGGCAATCAAGGAGGATATTGGAGACGGCGATCACACATCGTTGTGCTGTATCCCTGCCGAGGAGCGTGGGAGAATGCGCCTTTTGTGCACGCAGGAGGGCATCATTGCGGGCATAGAAGTTGCAAAGATGGTTACTGAGCGATTGGACGCAGAGGTTAAGTTCGAGCAAATTCTCAACGATGGCGATCGCGTAAAGGTTGGCGATGTTGCCTTCTATGTCGAGGGTAACTTGCAGTCGTTGTTGCGTGCCGAGCGTATTTTGCTCAATATTATGCAGCGCATGAGTGGCGTAGCAACCCAGACCGCAGTATATGCCGACCGCATTGCCGATTTGCACACTAAAGTCCTCGACACCCGCAAGACCACACCTGGAATGCGCGTGTTGGAGAAGATGGCCGTGAAGATGGGTGGCGGCGAGAACCACCGTATTGGCTTGTTCGATATGATTTTGTTGAAGGATAACCATATCGACTTTGCCGGTGGCGTTGCGAAGGCTGTAACGGGTGCGAAGGAGTATCTCAAAGCAAAGGGCAAGAATATTCCAATCGAGTGCGAGGTGCGCTCGTTGGAGGACATTAAAGAGGTCTTTGCTGCGGGTGGTGTCGATAGAATTATGTTCGACAACTTCTCGGTGGAGCAGACTCGCGAGGCGGTAGCGCTGGTTGCTGGTCGTTGTGAAACAGAGTCGAGTGGTGGAATTACGCTCGAAACCCTGCGCGACTATGCCGAGACGGGCGTTGATTTCATCTCGGTAGGTGCTTTGACTCACCAGATTAAGTCGCTCGATATGTCGTTAAAGGCTTGCTAAACAAGCAATAATGAACGAAAAAAGTAGCATAGATTTTCACCCCGTAACAGTGGCCGACAAGCCACTGTTCGAGTATTATATGTTGGGGTCGGCGGAGCAGAACTGCGACCTCAATTTCGCCAACATCTTCTGTTGGAGCGACACCTACCATAGTGAGGTTGCCGAGGCGGAGGGTTTTCTCGTTATCCGCTTCGATAATGGTGGAGTGAAGTCCTATATGCAACCCGTAGGCAATGGTGATAAAAGGTTGATTTTGGAGCTGTTACGGCACGATGCCTTTCAGCAACGCACACCCTTGCGCCTCTATGGTTTGTCGCACGAGTGGCGTAAATTTTTGGAGGAGAATTACCCCGAGGAGTTTGCATTCGATGCCCCACGAGCCCTGTGCGATTATATCTACCGAGTTGAGGATTTGGCGCAGCTCCAAGGTCGCAAATATCAACCTAAGCGCAACCATCTCAACCGCTTTGTTACGCGCTATAAGTGGCACGCCGAGCCTATTTCGCAGGCGAATATCAAGGATTGTCTTGCGCTGAACGACAAGTGGTTAGCAAATCGCGAGGTGGGCGAAATGGAGCTTGCCGAGCAGAACGCGCTACAACGAGCTTTCGATAATTTTGAGGCTCTCGATTTGCGAGGATTGGTTCTCTATGCCGATGGTGAGCCTGCTGCTTTTTCGTATGGTACACCCATCAGCCAAACAACCTTCTGCACCCATATTGAGAAGTACGACAGCAATATCGAGGGTGCTGCCACTATGATTAACCGCCTTATGGCGCAGTCGCACGAAGATGAATTTGAGTTTATCAATCGCGAGGATGATCTCGGTTTGGAGGGGCTGAGAAGGGCAAAACTCTCCTACTATCCGACTATTCTACTTGATAAAATTTCGGCTCTGCACCTTACTTCGGAACAATGCGAGATGCGACAAATATGGCACGAAATCTTTGAAGATGAGATTGCTGAGATAGATTCGTTCCTAATACGACACGATGATGCTCTACCGTTTATCCACAAGGAGAATGGAGAGGTTGTGTCGATGCTCTATGTGGTACCACTCGATATGTGGGAGAGGAGTGTCGCCTACATCTATGCCGTAGCGACACTGCCCGAATATCGTGGTCGTGGCATCGCCTCGAAACTACTCAAAGAGGCATTGCAACTCGTAGAGCAGAGCAAGAGGTTCGATTGTGCAGCCCTTATTCCGAGCAGTACCGAGTCGAAACGACTCTACGAGCGGTTGGGCTTTGAGGATGTGCAAAAGCCGATGCTCTTCCCTGTCTCCGACTACCTTGGCACAGGTTCTGTCCCCCACGATTTAGCGATGATAAAGCACATAAAATAAAAAAGCCAATAGCTAAGGCTAATGGCTAAAAAAAAGGGTTGAGAACAATTCTCAACCCTTAACTTATTGTGCTAACTCTTTTGCTCGTGCGAGAGCCTTGTCGATATGGTCGAGGACATTCTCCTTGCCGAGCATTGCAACGATACCGGCACGATCAATAGCATTGAAGACCTTCTCGTTTACACCCGAAAGAATCACCTTCTGACCATTCTTCATAGCCGACTCGATAAATATTTCGAGGTTATGAATACCCGTTGAGTCGATAAACGACACCTTTCGCATACGCACAATGCGAATTGGCATAGCATCGCGTCTGGATGCCAACTCCTCGAACTTGGTAGCTACACCAAAGAAGAGAGGACCATTAATTTCGTATACCTCCACGCCCTGTGGAATTGCGAGGTGAACATCGCCCTCCTCGCCATCGTGGTGAACCTCCATCTCATCGCGCAAAACCGAAATCTTCGAGGTCTCCATAATCCTGCGTACAAAGAGTACCACAGCCAAGCCCAAGCCTACCTCGATAGCGATTGTAAGGTCGAAGATGATTGTCAAGAGCATTGTGGTGAAGAGAATTGCGATATCCGAGCGCGACTGACGGCACATCGAGCGAATGGTGCGCCAGCCACTCATATTGTAAGATACCATAATCAATACACCCGCCAAGCAAGGCATTGGAATAGCACCTACCAAACCACCCAAGAAGAGCAATACGAGAAGCAAAACCACAGTGTGAACGATACCTGCGATAGGTGTGCGACCACCATTGTTGATATTTGCCATTGTGCGCGCGATAGCACCTGTAGCTGGGATACCGCCGAAGAATGGAACAACGATATTTGCCACACCCTGCGCCATAAGCTCGGTGTTGGAGTTGTGGCGAGAGCTGATTACACCGTCAGCCACCATAGCTGAGAGCAGCGACTCGATAGCGCCCAACATAGCGATAGTGAAGGCGGTAGGGAGCAGAGCCTGAATGGTTGCCCAGAGCGATTGGTCGCCAAGCGTTGGCATTTTGAACGAAGGCAATCCCGAAGGGAGTTCGTAGAGGTCGCCAATAGTTGCCACGGGGTGGATACCAGCAAACTTCTCCAAGGCCCAGCAGAATGCTGTCATAATGATGATTGCGAGCAACGAACCTGGCATCTTCTTCGAGACTTTAGGTGTAAGAACAATTATCAAAATCGAAGCCAAGCCGATACCTAATGCCCAGAAGTTGGTCTTGCCTATATTCTCGAAGTAGCAACCCCACTTCTCGAAGAACTCTGCTGGCACATTCTCTATGCCGAGTCCGAGCAGGTCGTTAATCTGTGTCGAGAAGATTGTAACAGCAATACCCGCAGTGAATCCTACGATGATAGGGTAGGGCATAAACTTGATGATCGAGCCAAGCTTGAATACACCCATCAGAACGAGCATAATACCCGCCATGATGGTTGCAATAGCCAAGCCACCAACACCGAACTGCTGAATAATACCATAGATGATTACGATAAATGCACCTGTCGGACCACCAATCTGCACGCGTGAACCACCGAGAGCCGAGATGATAAAACCGGCAATGATAGCCGTTACCAATCCCTCGGTAGGGCCAACGCCCGAAGCGATACCAAAGGCAATGGCGAGTGGAATAGCCACAATACCTACGATAATACCTGCCATAATGTCCTTCATCAACTTTGCACGGTCATAGTTGCGCATAGTATGGAACAACTTTGGGCTAAAATCAATCGAAAAATGAGGTTTCATAATACCTTTTGTATGAATAAAATAATAAAAGCCAATGGCCAATGGCTAATTGCCAAAAGCCGTTAAGCTGAAAAAATAACCTAACTGCGCCGCAAAGATATGGCAAAAAAGAGTACATTGTTCTAATTTTCAGCAAAATTTAACTCATATAGTGGCGTTTTGACCGCTATAAGTACAACTATGTTGATGCTATTGAGCTATTATTTGTTAGTTTGTAAAGTTTTTTATACTTTTGCAGCCGGAAATTTCTAATTATTAAAAATATACAACTATGACAATTACAGCAGCTGATATCAAAATCGGTATGTGCATCGAGATGGATGGCAAGACTTTTATTGTTGTCGATTTCCAGCACTGCAAGCCAGGCAAGGGTCCTGCATTCGTTCGTTCGAAGCTCAAGAACTTGGAGAACGGTCGCGTTCTCGAGAATACCTTCTCGTCAGTAGGTATCAAGATTGAGCAGGTACGCGTAGAGCGTCGTCCATACCAGTTCACCTACGAGGACGACCTCGGTGCTCACTTCATGCACACCGAGACTTTCGAGGAGATCAACATCGAGAAGTCGCTTATCGAGAACTACGACCTTATGGCAGATGGCCAGATCGTAGAGGTTATGTACCACACCGACAAGGACATCGTTTTGGCAGCAGAGTTGCCACCAATCGTTGATATGGAGGTTACCTACACCGAGCCAGGTATCAAGGGTGATACAGCTTCGACCAACTCGTTGAAGCCTGCAACTGTAAACACTGGTGCTACTATCAAGGTACCTTTGTTCATCAACACTGGCGACAAGATCCGCGTTGATACCCGCACTCGCGAGTACTACGAGCGTATCAAGTAAAATCGTCTAACAAGGCTATTTTTAGCATCGGTTATACACGAAAGAGTGTGTCCAACAATTTTGGACACACTCTTACTTTTTTCAGGGCGACACAGTGCCACTAAAACCTTGCAGCTACACTCCGCGTGCCTATGTTCAACATAGCGACAAGTTCGGAGAGTGATGCATTGTAGCTCATTGCTATGTAGGGCGGGTGTGCATATCGAGTGCGGCAGTGGAGCACATAGTTGTTGAACTGCTCGGGTATTTCGCTCGACATCTCCATCAATAAACGAGCATAACGTGTCGAGGGAACCTCTATATGGGTGGGGAATACAATGGGTGAATACTCGGTGTTTGATGATATATGAACATTCACAAAGAGGGTGTTGCCATCGGTAGTTGCTGTATTTCGGAGACGTTGAGCAGCACTTAATAACATATCGTAGTTGGCATCTGATGCCTCGCCATCGCTAATATTGAATACGAGAGGAGGAAAGCTATCACGATTCTCCTCTTTCGAACACCACTCCTCTACCAACTTCGTCACACAATTCAACATCTTGTAGGTGGGTGTGGAGCCTTGAGCGTGAGGCTCTACCCATAGCGACACATCTTCACAGAAGATGCGAGAATTGCCCTTGAGGGTGTTGTACGACAACATATATGGCACACGGCGAACCCTCTTGTTGGCGATGGTAGTTATGGGATAGAAGGCGATATCATCACCAAAAAGCGAGTAGACTCTATCTTCAGAGTAGCCCAATAGTGCAATATCGTAGTAGTGGCGATAGCCATTGTCGCGGTGCGAGCGTAGTATAAGTTCATCTATCAAGCGACCTATAACCATCGATAGAGCCTCGGCTTTCGATATATCGCAACCATTGAGTGTCATACGACCACCCATTGAACTCGACTGATCTACAGCAATGACAATTGCTGCTCGATGACAGCGAGTTATCTCTTGTGAATACATCTCTCCAGCCCCCTCTAACAAGCTACAACCTCAGCATATAGATCGAAGTCGTCAGCATCGGTGATGCGTACCTCGTAGAACTTGCCCTTCATCAGTCGCTTGTGGCTCGAGATAAGTATCTCCTCATCCACCTCGGGCGAGTCGTACTGCGAGCGACCAATATAGAAATCGCCCGACTTGCCATCGATAATCACTCGCTCTATGTTGCCCACACGAGCCTCATTCTTTTTGTGCGAGATACCTGCCTGAATCGCCATCAGATGCTCGGCACGATAATCCTTCACGCGCTGTGGAACATTATCCTTGAGCTTCGTAGCCGTGAATGTTCCCTCCTCCTCCGAGTATGCGAACACTCCCAAGCGGTCAAACTCCAAACGCTTAACCTCCTGGCACAACTCCTCGAAGTCTTCGGCACTCTCGTTTGGATAACCCACCAACATCGTGGTACGAATAGCTATATCGGGGATTGCAGTGCGCAGACGCTCAATAAGTTGCAACGCTTCCGCCTTGGTGTGACGGCGGTGCATCAACTCCAACTGATTGTCCGAGAGGTGCTGCAACGGGATATCCAAGTATTTACAAATCTTTGGCTCACGAGCCATAACCTCGATAACATCCTGCGGGAAGTCGGTAGGGTAGGCGTAGTGAAGGCGAATCCACTCTATACCCTCCACGCGGCACAACTTCTCGAGCAACTCTGCCAAGCAACGCTTGCCGTAGAGGTCCATTCCGTAGTAGGTGGTGTCTTGCGCCACGACCATAATCTCCTTTACGCCCTTTTTCACGAGGTTTTCTGCCTCCTCCAACACCTGCTCCATAGGCACAGAGCGGTGCTTGCCACGAATCAGCGGAATGGCGCAATAGCCACATCGCCAGTTGCAACCCTCGCCAATTTTGAGGTAGGCGTAGTGCTTAGGTGTTGAGAGCTCGCGCTCGGTCTCGACCTCCTTGCGGTAGTCGCCTGTCAAGGCACGAACTACGCCATCGAAGGTGCGTGCGCCAAAGTATTCATCCACCTCGGGAATCTCCTCGCGCAACTCGTCTGCATAACGCTCCGAGAGGCAACCGATAACGAACAACTTTTCGATAAGCCCTGCATTCTTTGCCTCCACGCAGTTGAGGATGGTGTCGATACTCTCCTCCTTGGCATCGCCAATAAAGCCGCAAGTATTCACCACCACGACCTTTGCATCGGTCCTATCGCTATCGAAACGAATCTCGTAGCCCGCCTTTGCCAACTGCGCAGCGATATGCTCCGAATCAACACGATTCTTGGCGCAACCGAGAGTTATGATATTTACAATCTTCATTGTGGACTATTTTTTACCAAACAAGGCCTTAACGAACTGGTGGCGGGCGAAGATACGGAGCTGGTCGATACCCACGCCAATGCCGATGTAGCGCACTGGCACTTTGAAGGTGTCGCTAATGCCGATTACCACACCGCCCTTGGCTGTACCATCCAACTTGGTGATTGCCAACGATGTAACTTTTGTTGCCTGGGTAAATTGACGAGCCTGCTCAAAGGCATTCTGACCTGTCGAGCCATCGAGAACAAGCATAACCTCGTGTGGAGCATCAGGGATAACCTTTGCCATAACATTGCGAATCTTGGTCAACTCGTTCATCAAACCCACCTTGTTGTGCAGACGACCTGCGGTGTCAATCAACACCACATCTGCCTTATTTGCCACTGCCGAACGCAAGGTGTCAAATGCCACCGATGCGGGATCAGAGCCCATCTCCTGACGAATCATTGTTGCACCTGCACGCTCTGCCCATACGCCGAGCTGGTCGATAGCCGCTGCGCGGAAGGTGTCCGCCGCTCCGATATATACCTTCTTGCCTGCGCGGGTGAGTTGAGCTGCGAGTTTACCGATTGTGGTGGTCTTGCCTGCGCCATTTACACCTACAACCATCACCACATACGGCTCACCCTCCTTGGCATCGAGTCCGAAGTTCTCTGCCGAGCCCTCGGCTTGCTCCATCAAGAGAGCTATCTCGTCATAGAGCATTGAGTAGAGCTCTTCCGAGTTTACATACTTATCACGAGCCACACGCTCCTCGATTTTGCGGATAATCTTTACGGTGGTATCAACGCCCACATCCGAGGTGATGAGAGCCTCCTCCAAGTCGTCGAGCAGATCCATATCCACAGTCGAACGACCGGCTACGGCACGATGCAACTTCGAGAAGAAACCCTCTTTGGTCTTCACAAGACCTGTGTTGAGCTCCTCCTGCTCCTTCTTCTCCTCTTGCTCAATCTCTTGTGCGACCTCGGAAGTAGTCGAAACCTCGCTACTCTCCTCTACCTTCTTTTTCTTAAATATGTCAAAAAATCCCATAATCCTACCGTGAAATTTTAATTAAAAAGGCCAATGGCTAAAAGCCATCTAAATATGCACGCAAATATACAATTTTTTCTTATATTTGCGTTACAATTTTAGTAAATAGAGCGAATATGAGAACCTTTACGATATTAATAGCGACGATGTTGTTCGCATTTTCGGCCTCGGCGCAAGACCTGCTCGTAAAGCGCAATGGCGAGCAGATGCGTGTTAAAGTTTTGAAAATAACCAAGAAGAAGGTGGAGTTTGTGCGTCAAGGTACAAATATGCCTGTCTATACACTTCCGGTATCGGATATTGACTATATCGAGTACCCATTGGGTGATCGTGACACCTTCTCCAAGAGTGAAAAGGTTGCCACCCCCGTTCAGGAGAGTGTTACAACCACCTCTTCTGCCGCAAATCCTGAGATGTGGCATGGTGCTGTAGCACCACCTGATAATAGTGGAGCCAAAGCAGAGTTGGTGCGCAGATATAGCGTGGGCGAAATCTACGAAAAAGATGGAGTAAAGGGTATAGTCGCTCTACTCTACGATGGTGGCATACACGGATTGGTTATGTCTCTCGATGAGGCGTGCTTGGCGTGGAGTAAAATCCCTCGTAGGCAGACAAAATTGGTAGGGGCTACCGATCGCTATAATGGCCTTGCCAATATGAAAGCTGTGGAGAGATATATAGCCGACAACAACCTATCGTGGGATATGTTCCCAGCCTTCAAGTGGTGTCGCGACAAGGGCGAGGGTTGGTTCTTGCCCTCTATCAATGAGTTGTGGAGTGCTGGCACAATGTCTATGGGAGGTTCGCGCGCAGCTATCAACCGCAAATTCAGACGAAACTACAACAACGCTCTCGAGAATGCCGATGGTACCCCACTCAACAACCTTATGTTCTACCACTCCTCCACCGAGGATAAAGATGCGAAGTATTCGCTCTACTCTCATATGAACTCCGAAACGCCGAATATCGATAGCGGCTACAAGGCTGACGAACTCTTTGTCCGAGCATTCTATAAGTTTTAACCCACAAAAGTGAGCCGCATTAAAGAGGTTCTTGCTATACAAATTCAAACAAAAGTGGTTGTCACAACGTACCTGTTGGACAACCACTTTTTGTAGAGATAGAATCTATTACTTGAGCTTCTCGAGCAACCACTTGTTGCGCTGCTGATCCATCTCCTCGTAGATGTAGTGACCAATCTCGTTGAGGATGTGCAGCTCCTTCGGTGTCGGCACCATATTGTAGGCCGAGAACATCGATGTTGGGCAGCAAGTGGTATCATTATAACCGAGTGCCACCTTCACTGGTACGCGAGTCTTGCGAGCAAAGTTTACAACATCGTAGTATTTCAAAGTCTGCATAACGCCCTCGTTGCGAAGGTTGTCGTCCGAGTCGGTACGGAAGAGGTGTGGCCAACCTGCACTACGCTTGTGGAGATAACCTGTCAAATCGGCAAGAGCAGGGTAGTAGGCGTAGAGATACTTAACCTTAGGGTTGAGGTATGCTGTTGTGAACGACAAAGCACCACCCTGGCTACCACCACATACTGCAATACGCTCAGCATCTACAAAGTCGAGACCTGCAAGAACATCTACAGCGCGTGCGCAACCCAAGTAAACTCGCTTGTAGTAGTATTTATCGCGGTCCTGGATGTTGAAGCGGTTGTAGCTCTTCAATGCGCCATACTTCAAGTTGGTATATACATCACCTGGCATATCGATAGGAATGCCGTGGATGCCCACAACAAGAGTTACAACGCTATTCAAGTCAGCCAAGTTCTTCTCCACATCGTATGTGCGAACATTCGCTCCAGGAACCTTCAATACAGCAGCGTGCTTGCCTGGCTTGGTAGGGACGGACATTACACCATAGATATAATCTCTCTCGCCATTGCGGAACTTTACATTATATACATTGTAGTGGTGTGTACACTTCTCGGGTTGGAGAGTCAAAACTGGCTCCAAAGGAATCTTTGCACTCTCGGCCAACGCCTTCTGCCAGAATGCATCAAAATCGGCTGGCATCTCTACGGTAGGCTGAATCTTCTCGGGTTCGAAACCGGCAGTGGCTAAACCGCGATAGGTGTTGCCCTCGTCCTCCACATAGACCTTGCAACGCAAGAATCCTGGCACCTTCATTGTGCCGAGCTTAATCTCGCCCTCACCCGCCTTCAAGACCATAGAACCACTCTTGTGGGCAGGCATATTATCCTCCGAGATTTCATACTTAATCTTCACATTCTGCATTGGTGTGTGGTGCTTCAATGCCAACACTTTGAAAACGGGTTGCTCACCACACTTGTAGTTCCAATCGAGGTGATCGGGCATAACAATAACTTTAACAGCTCTGTCGCTCGGTGTTGCTGCAGTAGCCTCAGCACCTGCGAATGCATTGAGAGCAAAGAGTGCGCAAACAATAAGGAGTAGTTTTTTCATACGATAGTATATTTTATAAGTTAAGTTTGTACGAAGATACAAAAAAAGCTTGGAAATAGCTCACAAATTGCAATAATTTTTCAAAAAGCACTAT
>JAZOWM010000078.1:0-16511 GCA_045659225.1 Alistipes sp. | reverse complement strand
GAGTGGGTTTTGGTTTGCAGTATCGTAGGCTGCCACCACCAAACGCATATCATCAATCAGCGACTCGGCATACGCGCCAAGCCACAAGCCAAATGATGATGGCATGGCGATTTGAAGGTGGGTATAGCCTGGCATTAGGGTATCCTTATGCTCCTCGCTGAGTGCGATAAGGCGGTCAAAGAGATCCTTTGCGTGGTGCGCCACTTTGCGCAACTCGTCACGCATAAAGAGTTTCAAATCTACCAAGACCTGATCGTTGCGCGAGCGTCCCGAGTGAATCTTCTTGCCTACATCGCCGAGTTTGCGAGTAAGCATCAACTCCACCTGCGAGTGGACATCCTCCACGCCCTCCTCGATAACGAAGTTTCCCTTTTTTGCCTCCTCCAACAACTCCGAGAGTGCTGCAAGCAACTGCTCCAACTCGCTCTTTTCGAGCAAGCCGATAGTTTCGAGCATCTTTATATGTGCCATCGAGCCTTCGATATCGTACTGCGCAAGGCGAAGGTCGAGCAGACGGTCGTTACCTACGGTGTACTCCTCGATAGCCTTGTCTGGCTCAAAGCCTTTGTTCCAAAGTTTCATCTTATAATCTATTACTTAATTCTTTCAATAGTTTATCGTAGAGCGCGATACCCTCCTCCACCTCGTCTATGAGTACAAACTCGTCTGCCGTATGCGAGCGAGATGACTCTCCTACGCCCATTTTCAAGGCTGGAAGTCCCTGCATAATAGCCCTATCCGATGTGGTTGGCGAGATAAATGGTGTGCGACCAATAGCCATTGCAGCCTCCACCAGTGGGTGTGAGAGTGCGATAGCCGATGCACGCACTCGTGTTGAACGAGGCTTTGCATCGCACTCCACTGCGCCTTGCAATAGCTCCACCACCTCCTCGTTAGAGTAGGCATCTGTAGTGCGAACATCCACCACAAAGCGGCACTCGTCTGGTACGATATTGTGTTGTGTACCCGCCGAAATCTGCGTTACGGTAATCTTTATATCGCCTAACAACTCTGACACCTTCTCGAAGTGGAAGTTGCGGAGTTTTTCGATATCCACCATAGCCTTATAGAGCGCATTCTCGCCCTCATTGCGGGCTGCGTGACCACTTTTGCCGTGGGCGGTGCAGTCCAACACCACTAAGCCCCTTTCGCCCACTGCTGGTTGCATCGAGGTAGGCTCACCCACCAAGACCATATCCACTTTTACCCTCTCCTCGGTAAGGTGTGGCAAGAAGGAGCGCATACCCCTCTCGCCCATATTCTCCTCCTCGGCAGTAAGAGCCAGCAGAAGGTTGTAGGGAGCATTCGAAGTGTCGTAGTTGTTGCAGAAAGTTACGAGCAGAGCCACCAACGAAGCCCCTGCATCGTTGCTACCCAAGCCGTAGAGTCGTTCCTCCTCGATAGTTGGCTCAAAAGGGTTACGAGTATAGGCCTGCGAAGGTTTTACAGTGTCTTGATGCGAGTTGAGCATAAGGGTAGGCTTCGATGCATTAAAACCCCTCGACAATGCCCATATATTGTTGTGATGACGGCGTACTTCAACACCTCTCGAAGCGAGTTCCGCTGCGAGAATATCGGCTGTACCACCCTCATTGCCCGAGAGCGATGGAGTGGCGACAAGTTTTTGCAGTAGTGCTATTGCATCGTGCGCTGTCATCTGTTTAGTTCTATTTAATCGTTGTACCCGCCTCGGCATTGCAGAGAGCCTCCGAGTGCTTAATTGTTACACTCGCTACTCCCTCTTCAATAGCGCGGAAGGCGTTATCAATCTTAGGTATCATACCCTTGCTGATGATACCCTCGCTACGCAAAGTGGGGTAGTCCTCCTTGGTAATAAGCGAGATTACCGAACTATTATCCTCTACATCTCGCAATACACCCTGCTTCTCGAAGCAGAATACAAGGTTAGTTTCGGCAATCGTAGACGCTGCCACTGCCACTGCCGAAGCCACACTATCTGCATTGGAGTTGAGGAGTGAACCCTTGCTGTCGTGCGTAATGGCACAAAATACGGGTGTTACACCACTCTCCAATAACGAGGCAAGTAACGAAGTGTTAATCTTCGAAGCTTCGATATCTCCCACAAAGCCGTAGTCGAGAGGCTCGGGGTTGCGCTTTACGGCAGGTATCATATTGCCATCAGCACCCGAGAAACCGAGGGCATTGCACCCCTCACGTTGCAACTTAGCTACTACTTGTTTATTTATTAAACCTGCGTAGACCATAGTCACAACATCGAGTGTTGCTGCATCGGTCATTCGTCTACCTTCAATCATTGTGGTAGGTATCTCGAGTTTCTCCGCCAAGCGAGTAGCGAGCTTACCACCTCCGTGGATAAGTATCTTGGGTGATGGCAACTGTGCAAAGTCCTTGACGAAACGCTCCAATGTCGCCTCGTTATCAATCACATTGCCACCAATCTTTACAACCTTAATTTTCATCTACTGCAAATCCTCCAACATTCGTTTGATGACAACTTGTGCCGAAATCTCGCGGTTTGCTGCCTCGGGTATAACAAGACTGGTCTCCGACTCGATAACCTCGTCCGTAACAATCATATTGCGGCGTACTGGCAGGCAGTGCATAAAGAATGCGTTGTTTGTCAAGGCCATCTTCTCGGCATCTACCGTCCAATCCTTGTCGGTCGAAAGCACCTTGCCATAGTTCTTACCCTTGTATGCCGACCAGTTCTTTGCGTAGATGAAGTCCGCGCCCTCGAACGCCTTGCGCTGGTCATACTCGATAGTTGCACCGCGTGTGAACTCCTCGTCCAACTCGTAGCCCTCGGGGTGAGTGATTACCAACTCGTAGTCACTTTTGAGTACCCACTCTGCGAATGAGTTTGCCACCGCCTGTGGCAGTGCCTTCGGATGTGGAGCCCAAGTCAATACAACCTTTGGTCGGTTGGTGCGCTTATGCTCCTCGATAGTGATCATATCGGCAAAGCTCTGCAGCGGGTGACGAGTTGCCGCCTCCATACTGAACACTGGCTTACCCGAGTATTTGATAAACTGCTCGATAACGCGCTCCTCGTAGTCCTCCTTGCGATCCTTCAATCCTGCGAATGAACGCACTCCGATGATGTCGCAGTAGGAGCCCATCACTGGTATAGCCTCCAAGAGGTGCTCCGCCTTGTCGCCATCCATCACCACGCCGCGCTCGGTCTCGAGCTTCCACGCGCCCTGGTTGACATCCAACACCATAACGTTCATTCCGAGGTTCATCGCCGCCTTCTGAGTCGAAAGGCGGGTGCGGAGTGACGAGTTGAAGAATATCATCAACAAGGTCTTGTTCTCGCCCAAGTGTTTGTATGCGAAGCGGTCACGCTTCACTTCGAGCGCTTCGCGCAATGCCTCCTTCAAGTAGCCTATATCCTCTACGCAGGTAAACTTTTTCATATAGTGAGTAGTTAGTTGTTAAGTAATGCTTTGAATGCCGCGAGGAACTTATCTGCCTCCTTGCGTGTGATGGTGAGTGCTGGCAAGAGTCGAACGGTCGAAACACCCGCGCCGCCAGTGAATATGTGGCACTCCTTCAAGAGTCGCAAGCGCAACTCCGAAGCCGAACCCTCAATCTCCATTCCAATCATCAGACCACGACCACGCACCTCCTTCAACTGAGGAATCTTCTTTAGCTCCTCGATAAGGTACTCGCCCACTTCACGCGCATTTGCAACGAGATTTTCCTGCTCGAAGATGTCGAGCACCGCAATAGCTGCTGCGCAAGCCAAGTGGTTACCTCCGAAGGTTGTGCCAAGCATTCCCTTCTTCGCCTCGAAGTGTGGCGCAATCAACACAGCACCCATAGGGAAACCATTGGCAATACCCTTTGCCGAGGTGATGATGTCGGGACGAATGCCTGCGTGTTGGTGTGCGAAGAAGTCGCCCGTACGACCATATCCCGACTGAATCTCGTCTAGGATAAGCGAAACGTTGTATTTGGTTGTAACCTCACGCAACTGCTGCAAGAACTCGTTGCTTGGGCAGTGGATACCTGCCACGCCCTGAATACCCTCGATAAGCACAGCGCAGAACTCGCCCGTTGCGAGCTTCGCCTCCACAGCCTCAATATCACCAAGTGGCACAAACTCCACATTCGGAGTACGGTTGAATGGAGCAACAATCTTTGGATTGTCGGTTGCTGCCACTGCGCCAGAGGTACGACCGTGATACGCCTTGCCAAATGCCAACACCTTAGACTTGCCCGAGTGGAACGATGCCAACTTTATGGCATTCTCATTTGCCTCGGCGCCAGAGTTGCAGAGGAAGAGCGAGTAATCCTCGTAGCCACTCGCCTTGCCCAACTTCTCCGCCAACTCCACCTGCAGAGAGTTCTCCACCGAGTTGGAGTAGAAACCCAACTTTGCAACCTGCTTCGATACCGCTTTAACATAGTGCGGATGAGCGTGTCCCACCGAAATTACCGCGTGACCACCATACAAGTCCAAATACTCCGTACCATCAGCCGTATAGACATAGTTCCCCTTGCCGCTTACTGGCTCAATATCGTAGAGTGAATATACATCAAATAGTTTCATAATCTTTTTTATTAGAGGCGTTAGGGGCGTTAGAGTCGTTAGAGAAATAATTCTCAATCCTCAATCCTCAATTAGAACGCGCTTGGTTTGAGGTGCAATCCCTCTGCTTCGTCAAAGCCGCAGATAAGGTTCATATTCTCGACTGCCTGCCCCGATGCTCCCTTCAACAAGTTGTCGATTGCCGAGACGATGTGCAACTTCGAGCCATACTTCGCAACATAGACCAACGCCTTGTTGGTATTTACCACCTGCTTCAAGTCGATATTCTTCTCCGCCACAAAGCAGAAACGAGAGTCTGCATAATACTCCTTGTAGAGTGCTACAGCCTCCTCTGCCGAGAGTGAACACTCGGTATAAACCGATGCCAAAATTCCACGTGCAAAATCGCCACGCATAGGCACAAAGTTTATAGCCTTATCGAACGATGATTGCAACAAACGAAGGTTGCGACCAATCTCCAAGAGGTGTTGATGTTCGAAAGCCTTGTAGGTTGAGATATTATCCGAGCGCCACGAGAAGTGAGTTGTAGCCGAAGGTTTTACGCCCGCACCCGTAGAGCCAGTAATTGCGGTGATATGAACCTCATCGTTCAAGAGCTGAGCTTTCGCGAGTGGCAACAACGCCAACTGAATAGCCGTAGCAAAGCAACCAGGGTTTGCAATGCGTGTTGCTTTGGAAATCTTCTCGCGTTGCATCTCCGCCAAGCCATAAACAAAGCCATCGTGCTCATCGCGGAAGTCCTGCGCCAAGTCTACAATCTTCAACTCGGCAGGGATATCGTTCTCCTCCATAAACTTGGCACTTGCTCCGTGTGCAGAGCAGAGGAATAATACATCTACTGCCCCCAAGTCGTACTCTGCCGAGAAGCGTAGGTCGCATTCGCCATACAATCCTCCGTGAATATCGCTCACGAGGTTGCCTGCATTGCTTGTCGAGTGGATAAACTCAATAGACACCTGCTGGTGGTTGATTAAAAGTCTAATCAACTCACCCGCAGTGTATCCTGCTCCACCTATAATACCAACCTTTATCACTATTTACCGTTCTTTTTCTGATTGTTGTAATAGATTTTGAGAGGGTTTGCCATAATCTTGGTAAAGCCCTTAACATCGTCTGCGCTCCAAGCCTTGTTCACCTCGCCATACTCGCCGAAGTCGGTCTTCATCAAGTCGAACGATGACTCCACGCCTACGAGAGTGTATGAGAGTGGACGGAGGGTAATCTCAACCACACCGGTAACATTCTCCTGCGAGTGGAGCAACATTGCCTCGATGTCGCGCATTACGGGGTCGAGGTACTGCGCCTCGTGGAGGAACATACCATACCAAGTACCCACCTGGTCCTTCCAGTACATCTGCCACTTTGTGAGGGTGTGCTTCTCGAGCATCTTGTGAGCATTGATAATCAATATCGGAGCTGCAGCCTCAAAACCTACACGGCCCTTGATGCCGATGATGGTGTCGCCAATGTGCATATCACGACCAATGCCATACTTCGATGCGATAGCCTCCACAGCGCGAATAGCATCGACCTTGCTTGCGTACTCCACGCCATTTACGGTCGAAATCTCACCCTTCACAAAACCGAGCTTGAGCGACTCCTCACCCTCGGCTGTAACCTGGCTTGGGTAGGCGTGCTCTGGCAAAGTCTGCTCCGAGTGGAGAGTCTCCTTGCCACCTACGCTTGTACCCCACAAGCCCTTGTTAATCGAGTACTCCAACTTCGTGAAGTCGGCAACATAACCACGCTCCTTGAGGTAGTTAATCTCGTACTCACGAGTCAAGGTCATATCACGGGTTGGGGTGATAATCTCGATCTCGGGAGCCATAATCTGGAAGGTCAAATCGAAGCGCACCTGGTCGTTACCTGCACCAGTCGAGCCGTGTGCTACGCAGTCTGCTCCAACCTCCTTGGCAAACTGAATAATTGCCATGGCCTGGAAGATGCGCTCCGATGATACCGAGATAGGGTATGTTCCGTTACGCAAAACATTTCCAAAGACCATATACTTGATGCTACGCTCGTAATACTCCTCGGTGATGTCGAGTGTGGCGTGCTGCTTCGAGCCGAGGCGATATGCTCGCTCCTCAATAGATGCTAACTCCTCCTCCGAGAAACCTCCCGTATTGGCGATCGCTGTATATACCTCGTAACCCAACTCCTCGCTGAGATACTTTACACAGAAAGAGGTGTCCAAACCTCCACTGAATGCTAAAACTACTTTCTTGCTCATATCTGTTGTTATTTATTATTTCAAGTGAAAAATCTTTTTGATTGCATTTTGCACTGCCATTGCGTATGGGCTCCACCACGACTGCTTTTGCAAAGGTGTCTTTGGATCGTAGAGCATACCAGTGCAGAGACACATACGGCGATTGTTGCGCTTTAAGATGTCGTAGTTGCAACAACCCTCGCAGCCCTGCCAGAACTCATCATCTTGGGTAAGCTCCGAGAATGTTACGGGCTTGTAGCCGAGGCGAGTATTCAACTTCATCACTGGCAACGAGGTTGTGATACTAAACAACTTTGCGAATGGAAAGCGCAAACGAGCCAACTCGAAGGTGCGCTTTTTAATCTCGCCAGCCAACCCCAAGTGGCGGAACTCGGGGTCTACAATCAAACCCGAAGTAGCCACATAGTCGCCGTGTCCCCAGCACTCGATATAGCTAAATCCCACCAAGCGGTCACCCGCAAGTGCAACAACCGCCTTACCGCCTGTAATCTTCGATGCGATATACTCAGGCGAACGGCGAGCGATACCAGTTCCGCGCTGCAATGCCGACTCGTAGATGAGTTGGCAAATCTGCTCCGCATAATCCGCGTGCTCGGGTTGTGCAAAAATGATATTTATCGAATTTTTATTCATTTTATTTGAATAATGTTTACAAAATCGTTGATTTGATAAAATACTTGCAAATATAACAAATATTTCCTATTGTTGTACCCCGTTTTGAAACTATTTTATAATATAGGTCTATTTTTCTCCGATATGCTCTTTTGAGGAGAATCTAATGGCGCATAATCGAATAAAAATGCGTGTGTATGAATGGTTAAATATCTCCTATTTTTGGAGTAAAAGATGGCTGTTACGGTGGAATGCGGCACAAATTTTGTCGCTCCGATATGCGATATATACTCTGAAAACAACTAATTGTATAAGAAAATGAAAAGCATCAAAGGAACACGCACTGAGCAAAATCTATTAAAAGCATTTGCTGGAGAGTCACAAGCGCGCAATCGTTACACATTCTTTGCTAAACGCGCAAGAAAAGAGGGCTATGAGCAGATTGCAGCAATATTTGACGAGACAGCAGCTCAGGAACAGGAGCACGCTGAGCTCTTCTTCAAACTTCTCGATGGGGGTAAAGCCGAGATTGTGGAGGCGACATATCCGGCAGGGCGCATAGGCTCTACCGTAGAGAATCTTCTCGCCGCAGCCGAAGGCGAGCGCGAAGAGTGGGATCTCCTCTATCCCACATTTGCGGCTGTTGCCGAAGAGGAGGGATTCCCCGAAGTGGCAACAGCATTTCGTATGGTTTCGACCGTGGAAATTGAGCACGAGAGTCGCTATATGAAGCTACTATCACGCATTACCGATGGAAATTTCTTCCATCGCGAGGGTGAAATATGGTGGCAGTGTCGTAACTGCGGTTTTGTATGTATGGGCAAAGATGCTCCGCGTCAGTGTCCAACGTGTCACCACCCGCAAGCCTACTTCGAGCCTAAGAGGGAGAACTATTAGTTTCCGACCTCGCAGAGGAACTTAATGCGGACGAGTCGAATCTCCTCCTCGGTGTATTCGTCTCCCAACTCCTCGATTGCTTCATCGAGCGAGTCACTCTCGGCATCCTCCTTAAAGTAGAGATAAATATCCTCGATTTTATCCTCGTCCATATAGTCGGAGAGGTAGTATTGAATATTCAACTTTGTGCCCGAGTTTACAATTGTCTCGATCTCGGTGAGCAACTCATCGAAGGAGAGACTCTTGGCTCGTGCAATATCCTCGAAGTCCATCTGTCGGTCGATAGACTGAATGATAAATATCTTATTTCCAGCCTTATTCGCCACCGATTTTACGATCATATCCTGAGGACGAATGATGTCATTCTCCTCCACATAGACCTTAATCAATTCGACAAACTCCTTACCGAACTTATTGGCTTTGCCGACTCCTACACCCGAGATGTTCTGCATCTCCTCGATGGTTATAGGGTACTGAATTGCCATATCCTGCAAAGATGGATCCTGGAATATGACAAATGGCGGAAGGTCGTGTTTCTGAGCAACCTTACGGCGCAGATCCTTCAGCATAGCAAAGAGTTGCTCGTCTGCTACACCGCCACCCTTAGGTACCGATGCCTCTGCAGAGCGCTCCTCCTCGTCATAGTCGCGGTCTTGCGCTACCATAACCTTCGTAGGCTTGGCGATATAAGCTTCGCCCGAGCTGTTTATGGAGATGAGTCCGTAGTTCTCGATATTCTTGTTGATAAGTCCCATAATGAGTCCCTGGCGCACAACTGCCGACCAGTGACGCTCGCCCTTGCTCTTGCCTACGCCAAACCACTCTAATTTTGCGTGTCCGAAACTCTTTATTGCGGCGGTAGTTTTACCCACGAGCAACGATACAAGGTGCTCCATTTTGAACTTGTCACCAATAGCACGCAGAGCCTGTAACGCCTTTACAAGGTCTTGTGTGGCATCTACCTGTGGGCGAGGACTGCAACAGTTGTCGCAAGCGCCACAGCCCTCCTCGGTGTACTCCTCGCCAAAGTAGTGGAGGAGTGTCTTGCGGCGGCACATTGCACTCTCGGCGTATGACTCTGTTTCGAGAAGAAGTAGTTTGCCAATCTCCTGCTCGGCAACAGGCTTACCCTGCATAAACTTCTCTAGCTTCTGAATGTCCTTATAATTATAGAAGGTAAGGCAGTGTCCTTCTCCACCATCACGACCGGCACGACCAGTCTCTTGATAGTAGCCCTCGAGCGACTTTGGAATATCGTAGTGGATAACAAAACGAACATCTGGCTTGTCGATACCCATACCGAAGGCGATAGTTGCCACAATAACATCCACACCCTCCTTGAGGAAGGCATCTTGGTTGTCGGCACGAGTCTGCGCGTCCATACCTGCGTGGTAGGCACGAGCCTTGATATTGTTGGCAACGAGCAACTCTGCCAACTCCTCAACCTTCTTGCGGCTGAGGCAGTAGATAATACCACTCTTGCCCTCGTTCTGCTTGATGTAGCGGATAATCTCGCGGTCAGTATCGTTGTTCTTAGGTCTCAACTCGTAGAAGAGGTTTGGACGGTTGAACGAAGACTTGAAAACCACAGCATCGGTCATACCGAGGTTCTTCTGAATATCCATCTGCACCTTTGGTGTGGCGGTGGCTGTAAGAGTAATTAGCGGAGCCTGACCTATATCATTTATAATAGGTCGGATTCGGCGGTACTCTGGGCGGAAGTCGTGTCCCCACTCCGAGATACAGTGTGCCTCGTCTATGGCGTAGAACGAAATCTTAATCTTCTGCAAGAAGGCAATATTGTCCTCCTTGGTGAGTGACTCTGGCGCAAAATAGAGGAGTTTGGTCTTACCCGCCAACACCTCATCGCGCACCTGTTGTACAGCAGCGCGGCTCAACGAAGAATTGAGGAAGTGGGCAATACCCGAGTTGTCGGAGAAGGTACGCATAGCATCGACCTGATTCTTCATTAGGGCGATAAGTGGCGAGATGATAATAGCCACACCGTCCATCATCAGAGCTGGCAACTGATAGCACAAAGACTTTCCTCCTCCAGTAGGCATCAATACAAATGTATCTCGTCCCGAGAGAAGGTTCATTATCACCTCCTCCTGATTTCCCTTAAACGAGGTAAAGCCGAAGTATTCTTTCAGCTTTTCGCGCAGTAAATTTCTATCAATCAGTGTTTGCGACATAGTGTTTTTGCTCTAAAACTCTACTTTTAACCAAATTTCATATCAAAGATATAAAAATATTTCGGAAAAAATCATAACTTTGTCTGAAAATTTACAGATTTTTTGTTGTATGAGACTTTACACTACAGATCTTGTCAAGAAATACAAGGCGCGTACGGTGGTAAATCACGTGTCGATAGATGTGCAGCAAGGCGAGATTGTTGGTCTGCTTGGACCTAATGGAGCGGGTAAGACAACCTCGTTCTATATGATAGTAGGACTTATCAAACCAAACGAGGGACGTATCTTCCTCGAGCACGATGATGGTCACGTTGATGAACTTACCAAATTGCCTGTCTATAAGCGTGCACAGTTGGGAGTGAGTTACCTCGCGCAGGAGGCTTCGGTGTTCCGTCATCTTACGGTTGAGGATAATATTCGCTCGGTATTGGAGATGACCAACTACACCAAGGAGTATCAGCGTGATCGTGTGGAGTCGCTTATCGAGGAGTTCCGTTTGCAGAAGGTCCGTAAGAGCTACGGTAACCAACTCTCGGGTGGTGAGCGCCGCCGTACCGAGATTGCTCGAGCTATCGCCATCAACCCTTCGTTTGTATTGCTCGATGAGCCATTTGCAGGAGTAGACCCTATTGCTGTGGAGGATATTCAGAGCATCGTGGCAACATTGAAGAATAAGAATATCGGAGTTATCATTACCGACCACAATGTAGATGAGACTCTCGCCATCACCGATCGCACCTACCTCCTCTATGAGGGTAAAATACTCAAAACAGGTACTGCCGAGGAGTTGGCAAACGATGAGATGGTACGCCGTGTATACCTCGGCAAGAACTTTGAGTTGAAGAAGAATCATAAGTTCGAACTTACCGAAGAGTAAAAATCGTTCTGATGGGTAAATTTTGCACTGCACTTCGGCTGTCGAAATGCTCACATAGGTCCACTATGCTGCGCTTTCGCCACCTCGCTTAACACAAAATTTCCTCCATCATTGACGATTTTACGGTAGAATAGGAGTATAGGATAAATTTTGAATTTTGCATTTTGAATTATGGATAAATCCGACCCGCGAGGGCAACTTTCAGGCGTAGCAACGCCCCCTTGTTCAAAAAGTTACGCACAACGTGCTTTGGCTGCAGCATTGCTTGCCGAGGGCGAAACGGTGTTGCGTAATCTCGATTTCTGTGATGATACAGTTTCGGCAATTCGTGTAATCGAAACGCTCGGTGCTAAGGTTGAGCGACTTGATGAGCGTACCGTGAAGGTTTATGGAGGTCTTGCTCCACAGAGTAATAGTCTCAATGTTGGCGAGTCGGGCTTGGCTACGCGAATGTTTACGCCTATCGCTTCACTTTGTAACACTCCAATTACCATCGAGGGCTCGGGAACACTCTTGTATCGCCCTATGAATATGATGATTGAGCCACTACGTAAACTCGGAGTAGAGGTTCGCGATGGAGGAGGTTATCTTCCAGTCGAGGTGTGTGGTCCTATGCGTGGCGGTGAGATTGATGTCGATGGCTCGGTGTCATCTCAATTCCTGACAGGCCTATTGATGGCCCTGCCATTGGTCGAGGAGGATACCACAATCGCAGTTGCAAATGCGGTGTCGAAGCCATATCTTGATATGACGATAGATTTAGCATCGAAGTTCGGTGTAAATATACAGCACAACGACTACGAGGAGTTCTATGTCGAGGGTGGACAAAAGTATGAGCCTACCGACCTCGTAATCGAGGGTGATTGGAGCGCTGCGGCAATGTTGCTTGTTGCAGGTGCTGTGGCGGGAAAGGTGACTCTTACAAATGTGTCAATGCTATCGAAGCAGGCCGATGTGGCCATCTGTGACGCTTTGGTACGTGCTGGAGCATTGGTCACCAGCGAGCCCGATTCTATAACTGTTGAGCATCGCGATTTGGTGGCATTCGAGTTTAACGCCACCCAGTGTCCCGATCTCTTCCCTGCTTTGGCAGCTTTGGCGGCTGCAGCCGAAGGCGAAAGCGTAATCTATGGCACACACCGATTGGAGCATAAGGAGTCTAATCGCGCCGAAACTATTGCTGCGGAGTATAAGAAACTCGGCATAGAGGTGCGCTTGGAGGGCGATGCAATGTATATCAAGGGCGGAGAGATCCACTCGGCAGAGGTTGTAAGTCACAATGACCACCGTATAGCTATGTCGTTGGCGGTGTCGGCATTGCGCTCTGATGGTGAGTTACTTATCCATAATTCGGAGTGTGTAGCCAAGAGCTTCCCCGATTTCTTTACCGTTTTAGAGTCTTTGCGAAAGGAGTAGACTATGTGGCACAATTCGTTCGGCTCGAAGTTTAGATTATCGATTTGGGGCGCATCGCATACCCCCGAAATAGGTGTGCGCATTGAGGGCGTTCCGCAGGGTATTGCCCTCTCGGAGGCGGACTTCGAGGCGGACCTCTCGCGCCGTAGAGCTTCAGCCAAGGGGACAACTGCTCGCCACGAGAAGGATCTTCCGATACTCCGTGCGGGAGTGGTCGATGGCGTAACTACGGGCGAAGCTATAGAGATAATTTTCCAAAATGGTGATACTCGCTCCTCGGACTATTCGCAGTTCGAGAGCCACAACCGTCCATCGCATATCGATTTTACGGCTCGTGCCAAATATGGCAACGATGTGGATTTGCGTGGTAGCGGACAGTTCTCGGGACGAATGACCGTACTGCTTGTTGCGGCAGGTGTCGTAGCAAAGAAGATCGTTGGGGAAGTAGATTATAAGACCGAGATAATAGAGATAGGAGGCTCGCGCAACAGAGATGAGTTTGCCGATATTGTAGCTGCAGCAGTTGCCGAGTGTGACTCGGTTGGTGGAGTAGTGGAGTGCAGTGTCAAGGGTGTAAAGGTTGGCTTGGGCGAGCCATTCTTCGACTCAGCAGAGAGCATTATCTCGCATTTGATGTTCTCCGTTCCAGCAGTCAAGGGCGTAGAGTTCGGTAGCGGCTTCGAGGGTGTAAAGCTTCGTGGTTCACAGCGCAACGATTGCTTCGTAGATGGCAAGGGACACACCGCAACAAATAACGAAGGAGGAATAAATGGTGGTATCACCAATGGCAATGACTTGGTGGTGCGTGTGGCGATTAAACCTACTCCGAGCATTGCTCGTGAGCAGATGACCTACAACAAGGAGTTGGGTAGTGTTGCTCCGCTTGTAATTAAGGGACGCCACGATGCTTGCATTGTTCTGCGTGCAGCAGTGGTTGTGGAGTCGGTGGTTGCCATTGCTCTTGCAGAGTTGATGATGCAATAAATTTAACATTTAGCCCTAAAGAGAGTCTACTATATGACGATACGCCAAACAATACATACTCTTCGCGATGCCATAACCTCGCTATATGGCGAGCGCGAGGCAGAGAGTATTGCGCGTATGGTGGTTTGTGACGGATTGAAGTGTGGCTTTTCGCAACTCATTGCTCACTATGATGATGAGTGCGAAATCGAAAATATAGAGCATATCATCGAGGAGTTGCAGAGTGGTCGCCCAGTGCAGTATGTGTTAGGTAGGGCAGAGTTCTGCGAGGAGGAGTTTGAGGTGGCGGAAGGGGTGTTGATTCCTCGCCCCGAGACCGAGGAATTGGTATATCGCATAGCCCAAACAGCCAAGCGAGGTGCGAGAATCCTTGATATAGGTACAGGTAGCGGAGCTATAGCCATATCGCTTGCCAAGATTGTCGAGGAGTCGGAGGTTGTAGCGATAGATATATCGAAGGAGGCTTTGGCTATTGCGAAAAGAAATGGTGAGCGACTTGGTGCAAAGGTGGAGTTTGTGGAGGCGGATGCCTTGAGCGATTTGAGCCATTTGGGCGATTTCGATATAATCGTGTCGAATCCGCCATATATTCCGCAGAGCGATATTGCGGAGATGAGAAAGAATGTGGTTGATTTCGAGCCTCACACTGCGCTATTTGTGCCAGATGATGATATTTTGAAATTCTATGTAGCAACAGCGATAAATGCACAGAAGATGTTGCGTGAGGGTGGTGCTATTTGGTTTGAAATATACGAAAAGGCTGGGGCGGAGGTATGCTCGATGTTGCGCGAATATGGTTTTGTGAATACCGAGCTTATCGAAGATGTCAACCTTAAACCTCGAATGATATGGAGCAGAAGGTAGTTCGACCAAAGAGGGATAAAACACCGCAGCAGGCATTGCAGACGTTGATGCGAATGTGTGCCCGTTCGGAACGCTCCTCGGGTGATGCCTTGCGACTGATGAATAGGTGGGGTGTAGCCGATGATGAGGCACGCAAAGTGTTGGCACGTCTGCAATCGGAGCGATTCATTGATGATGCTCGCTATGCCGAAGCGTTTGTGCGCGACAAACTCAATTTGAGTGGTTGGGGAGCATATAAGATAAAGATGGCGCTACGAGCCAAAGGGGTTGCGCGCGAGATTATAGAGGAGGTGGTTGCTCCGATGATTGAGGCGACCGATATGAGAGAGAGGTTGGAGGAGATTATGCAGCGCAAAATGCGTACATTGAGATACTCCTCGCCATACGATGCCAAGACGAAACTTATACGTTTTGCGGCATCGCGAGGTTATGATATGGAGCAAGCTATGGAGTGTGCTTCGAAAATTGTTGTTGATTTAGAGTAAAATTTTCAGATATATGAAGAGATTTTGTGTGGTTATGATGGCTATTGCGGCGACACTTATGCCGCCAAAAGCCTCGGCTCAACTGTTGAATGCAGGAGGTGGTATAACCTCGGGATTTCCGGACTTTGTGACAAATTGCTTTATTAACTACTACACCCTTGGTGGAGTGCAGGAGAAACTATATCTTGTTACGGATAAGCCATTCTATAGCGCAGGCGATACCATCTATTTTAGTGCATTCCTTGTAAACTCAATCTACTTCAATCGTACTACCGAGACGAAATTTATATATGTGGAGTTGGTGGATGCTATGGGTAACGTGATTTCGCGATTGAGAGTTATGGGCGGCTACGGACGCTTTGCGAATGCAATACCTCTCTCTCCTCGACTCACCGCGGGCAGATACACCTTGCGTGCATACTCGAGGTGGCAGACTAACTTCGATAACGAGTTGCTCTTCTCGCGACAAATCGAAATCGGAAACTACATTGATGATGCTATCCATACCACCATAAAATATGAGTTCGATGGCACAGGTAAAGTCGTGGCCGTAGTGGAGGTTACAAATAGCCTCTTTGCTCCAATACGTAACAATGTTGTAGAATATGCTCTCAGCATCGATGGCAAGAATACACGCCATATGACTCAGACAAACGATGATGGAATCTTCCGATTCTCGTTCCGTCCGAGCAAAAAGGTTACGGACTGCGTAACTATGAATATCAACGCCAATGGTCGCAAGTTGGATCGCAAACTCCAACTTCCTTCGTTCGAAGATGACTTCTCTGCTAAATTCCTGCCCGAGGGCGGTAACTTGGTAGCCGATATTGAGCAGGTCATTGCATTCAAGGCTGTGGGTATCGATGGCCATTCGGTTGAGGTTGATGGCGTGGTGCAGACCAAAGATGGCCATAAAGTGTGCGATATTCGTACCGAGCACGATGGTATGGGTAAGTTCCTCCTCTCGGCTCAGGCTGGCGAAACATATATCGCAACCCTCTCGACCAAGGAGGGTGTATCGCGCTCTTTCACCCTTCCAGTTGCGCAACCATCGGGTTGTGTCATAAGCCTTAAACCCGAAAATGAGGATAGCGCTGTATTCTATGTCCTCTCCTCGATGGGCTATCCTCGTGGACAACTGGCGGCAATAATTCAGTCGCGAGGTATCGTCAATTATGTGGTAGAGGATCTCTCGCGTGCCATACGTATCCCGTACGACAAGCTACGCAGTGGAGTAGCTCAAGTCTCGGTGGTAGATAAATTAACTAATGCGGTTGTTGCACAGCGACTATTCTTTGTGCGAGGCAAGGTGGCTACAGCAGATATAACTCCAAGTGTCAAGAAGTTTGCACCAAGAGAACGTGTACAACTCGACTTTGCTGTGAAAAATAGCGCGGGAGTGGCTGCCAAG
>JAZOWM010000077.1:0-6790 GCA_045659225.1 Alistipes sp. | reverse complement strand
GCGGAGTCCTTCGCACGCTTAACCTCGGAGCGCAAGGCCGACTCCTTACTCTTGATGGTAGGGAGTGCCTTCTGGCGCATTTTCAGCTGTTTGCCGAGTTCGCCGAGCGAAGTCTTGTTATATTGAAATTTGATTGCCATCTTTTAATTATGCTTTCCAGTATTTCTCGATAAGCTCTGCCTTGATAGCAACCTCCTCCTTCGAGAAGTATTCTGCAAAGAGAGTCCAAGCTGTATCAAGCATCTCGGTGATATTGATATTCACATCGATAGCGAGCAACTTCTCCGAGTATGCCTTAGCAAAACTCAATGTACGCTCATCGTACTCCGACAAGTCGAAACCATTCTCCAACTTGGTCTTAGCGTTAGCAGCATCGGCATACAAACGCACGCAGGCATTCATCACCTGAGGGTGATCCTCACGAGTCTTCTTGCCGATAACGAGTTGCTTCAAACGCGACAACGAACGGAATGGGTCGATAATAACCTTACCAGTATCCGAGTCGTTACGGAGGAAGAGCTGTCCCTCGGTGATGTAACCAGTGTTATCTGGAATAGCGTGGGTAATATCGCCACCCGAGAGAGTGGTAACGGCAATAATGGTAATCGAACCTCCATTAGGCAACTGTACAGCCTTCTCGTAGATCTTTGCCAAGTCAGAGTAGAGTGAGCCTGGCATCGAATCCTTCGAAGGAATCTGATCCATACGGTTCGATACGATAGCCAAAGCATCGGCATACAAGGTCATATCGGTCAAGAGTACCAACACCTTCTCGCCCTTATCCACTGCGAAATACTCTGCTGCGGTCAAAGCCATATCTGGCACGAGGAGACGCTCCACTGGTGGGTTCTCGGTTGTATTTACGAACGATACGATACGATCCAAAGCGCCTGCATTCTCGAACACCTGCTTAAAGTAGAGGAAGTCATCATTGGTCAATCCCATACCACCGAGGATAATCTTGTCGGCCTTAGCCGAGAGTGCCACATTCGCCATCACAGCGTTGTATGGCTGATCCGAATCGGCGAAGAATGGAATCTTCTGACCTGTTACGATGGTGTTGTTCAGGTCGATACCTGCGATACCAGTAGCGATAAGCTCCGATGGTTGCAAACGACGGAATGGGTTTACGGTTGGACCTCCAATCTCTCGTGCCTCACCCTCAATCATCTCGCTGCCATCGAGTGGCTCGCCATATGCGTTGAAGAAGTGGCCTGCCAAGTTATCCGAAACGCGCAACTTTGGTGGCTCGCCCTGGAAGATAACCTCCGAGTTGGTAGCCAAGCCCTCGGTACCTGCAAAGACCTGCAAGGTAACGTTGTCGCCCATAATCTTTACCACCTGTGCGAGTCGACCACCTACGGTAGCCAACTCATCGTTACCTACACCCGTAGCACGGAGGGTAATGGTAGCCTTGGTGATATTGTCAATCTTTGTATATATTTTCTGAAATGCTCGTGTCATAACTTTTATCGGTTTACGTGGTTAGCGATGTAAGCATCAATTTGTTTGTCGTAGTCGTAGAACTTCTCGCTCTGCCACTCTGCATAGTTCATCTGACGGAAGAGGTTAATCAAGCCCTTGAAGAACTTAGAGCACTCCTCGAAGTCTGCAAAATCAAAATCCTGCTCGCAAATCGAAAGTACCTTCTTGTACATCATTTGCTGGCGCTCCATTGGACAGTTTGCATCGATATCATCGAATGCGTCCTGCTGCAAGATAACGAAATCGATAAGTTCCGACTTCCAGAAACGCTCGTGGTAATCTACTGGCACACCATCATCACCCAAGATATTAATCTGGTCGTTAGCCTCCTTACCGCGCTGAACGAGGGTCTTGCCACGATATACGAGCTCTACCCAGTTCTTCTCAATCTTCTCGCCGAGGTAAGCCTCAACCTCTGGATACTCCAAATACTTAGAGTAAGAATCGAGTGGATCGATTGCAGGATAACGCTTCGAATCGGCACGGCCCTGCGAAAGTGCATAGAAGCATCGTGCAGCCTTCTTTGTAGACTCGGTTACTGGCTCCTTCAAGTTACCACCCGCAGGAGATACGGTACCCAAGAATGTGACCGAACCAGTCTCGCCATTGTTCAACTTAACCAAACCTGCGCGAGCGTAGAAGCTCGAGATGATAGCCGACAAGTCCATTGGGAACGCGTCCTGACCTGGAAGCTCCTCCAAACGGTTCGACATCTCACGCAACGCCTGAGCCCAACGCGAGGTAGAGTCCGCCATTACCAACACCTTCAAGCCCATCGAACGATAATACTCACCGATGGTCATACCAGTGTATACTGACGCCTCACGCGCAGCAACTGGCATATTCGAGGTGTTACAGATGATGATGGTACGCTCCATCAACTTGTGACCTGTGTGTGGATCAACCAACTCTGGGAACTCCTTGAAGATCTCCACAACCTCGTTTGCACGCTCACCGCAAGCAACGATGATGATGATATCAGCCTCGGCCTGCTTTGAAATGGCGTGCTGAAGTACGGTCTTACCTGCACCGAATGGACCAGGGATAAATCCTGTACCACCCTCTGCCAATGGGTTGAATGTATCGATAGCGCGAACACCTGTCTCCATCACGCGCGAAGGGCGTGGCTTCTCGGTGTAGCAACGGATAGCCTGCTTAACCGGCCACTTCTGAACCATTGTGATGTTGTACTCGTTACCGTCTACGTCAGTTACTACTGCGATAGTGTCGGTCACCTTGTACTCGCCAGCCTCAACTACGCTCTTTACGGTGTAGTTACCAGTCATAATGAATGGCACCATAATCTTGTGAGCCACCCACTGCTCCTTAACCTCTCCGAGCCAAGCACCTGCAGAGACCTTATCGCCAGCCTTTGCGAGAGGCTTGAACTCCCACTTTGCATCGAAGTCCACAGGATCGGGAATCGAGCCACGCGAGATGAACAAACCGTCCATCTTCTCGAGGTCGTTCTGCAAACCATCATAGTTACGTGAGAGCATACCCGGAGCCAAAGTTGCCTCGAGCATATGTCCCTCAAACTCTACTTTATCGCCGATTTTCAAACCACGTGTGCTGTCGAAAACCTGCACATAGGCATCATCGCCTACAACCTTGATGACCTCGGCCATCATCTTGGTCTCACCTACGTAAACATGACAAATCTCGTTCTGGCCAACAGCGCCGTCAACCTTAACGATAACGATGTTCGAGATGATACCATTAACTTTTCCAGTTGTTTTCATTAGGATAGTATCGTTTTATAATTTATTTACCAACTCTTTGGCGTTGAGTTCCGACACGAGGCGGTCGAACATCTCGCGACCAACCTTAGCATCGAGCTGAGCCCAACGAGCCACCATATTCATCTTCACCAAATAGGCGATGATGGCATTTATATCGAAGTAATCGAAGGCCGAAAGCTCCGACAACTCCGCCCAGCGAATATTGTCAATCTTACGCTCCTTCTCCACCATATTGTGCTCATCGACCACCGCTGCAACCAACGACTCCACAAATGGCACCTCGGTACGCAAGCCAAAGTCCGCAGCCGAACTGCGTGACAAAGCCTTCGCCACCGCATCCTCGCCTACAACAACCGACTCTGCCGCTATACCCTGACGGCGAGCCAATGTCGCAGCCACAATATTGCGGATGGTACGATCTGCCGCAGACCACTCTCTCAAAAGTCGCGAACCCGATGCCGCACAAGTCTTGTAGTAGGCGGTCATCAAAGCCTTCGCAAACGGCTGAGTTGAATCCGACTCCCCATCCTCCTCGCTCTCGGGTGCAGCATAGGTAGCAACAACCTTCGCAAGTGGAGCGATAAGACGTGACGGCTTGTGCAACTCCTCCTCAACCTCCTCGCTCGAAAGACGTCCGAGTGCATTGTAGGTCGAAGAGCCGTTGTAACGACTTATAAGGTTCTCGCAATCGTAGTAGGCATAGAGCAGCTCTACAGCCTTTCTATCTTTCGCCGAAAGCACCTCGAAAATCTCCGACAAGACAGCCTCGATATCGAAGCCCTTCATCTCGCCATCGAGTGCATACTCGCGAAAGCCAGCTACTAATGCGTAATAAGATTTTGCAAACATAAGCGTTTATGCGAAGAGGATTTGTGAAACTTTCTCGCGCAAATACTCATCGAGCAACGCCTCGAACGACTCATCGGTGAAAGAGAGGTAGAAACCACCATCTTTTTCACCCACCTTGAAGCCGCTCTTAACATCCTTCGAGTAGCCAACCTCAACACCAGTTGCAAGCAGCTCCTTTGCTGAAGCCTCCAATGCCTTTGCGAACTCCGCCTCCAAAGCTGCAGGGAGCAACGCCTTGAGCGACACCTGCTCGGCAGCACCCGACCAGTTGTGAGCAACCTCCAAGAGGAGCTTCTTCACAAACTCTGCATCAACACAAGCAGCCTTAACAGCCTCGGTCGAAGCCTTTGCGATGATAGCATCGGTCAATTCGTTCTTGATTTTAGCGATAGCCTGACGGCCTGCCATCTGAATCTCGGTCATCGAGTTCTTCTCGGTGTCGGCAGCCTTCTCCTCGGCTTTTTTCACAATCTGCTCCGCCTCAGCCTTCGCCTCAGCCAAAATTGCAGCAGCCTTCTCCTTCGCCTCAGCAACCAAACGGTCAGCCTCCAAGCGGCCCTTCTCTAAACCTTCGCCATAAAGACGCTCGGTCAACTCCTTAAGTTTATTTTCCATAGTTTTATTGATTGATTTTATCTGTTTTTGTCTATTCTCTGCATCAGCTATGTGTGCACACACGCATAAATCATGGCAAAGATAGTAAAAAATTTGGAACTTGAAAGGCAAAAAAAGAGAAAAGTAGATGAAATTTCAATTTTAATTTTTTAATTTTGTGCGACAATTACCAAAGCCTCCCCAAAATTGGAGATGGTTAGATTTGTAAATACGGCAGAATGCCGTAAGAAAAAGGAGCTAACAATAGAACGAGAAGATAAACATTATGATTCAAGCAGAACATATTAAGGACCTTGTAAGGCGTCTGGATACGCTGGGGAGGTGCCTTTGACATCGACCAGAGAAGAATAGATCTCCAAAATGAGGAGGAGAAGACATTAGCACCCGACTTTTGGGAGAACCCCGAGAAGGCGCAGGAGCAGTTGCGTAAGGTGGCTGGCATAAAGAGCTGGGTAGAGGGTTATGACGAGGTGAAGAAGGCTGTAGACGAGGTGGAGTTGATGCCCGAATTTATCGAGGCAGGACTCTCGACCGAAGTGGAAGCCGAAAATGCCTACGCTCACGCTTTGGAGATTGTGGAGAAGTTGGAGCTTCGAAATATGCTCTCGGGCGAGGAGGATAAGATGGGTGCAATCATCGATATCAACGCTGGTGCGGGTGGCACGGAGGCTCTCGATTGGGCTTCGATGCTCCTACGAATGTATACCCGTTGGTGCGAGGCGCACAACTACAAAGTAAAGATGCTCGACTTCCAGGAGGGCGATGAGGTGGGCGTAAAGTCCTGCACAATGGAGGTGGAGGGCGACTTTGCCTACGGATATCTCAAGAGCGAAAATGGCGTGCATCGCTTGGTGCGTCTTTCGCCATTCAATGCCAACAATAAACGACAGACAACATTCGCATCGGTGGCCATAACGCCAGCCGTAGATGACACCATCGAGGTGGTAGTCAACCCTGCCAACATCGAGTGGGAGACCTATCGTTCGAGTGGCGCAGGAGGTCAGAATGTGAATAAGGTCGAAACTGCTGCCCGCTTGCGCTATCACTTCAAAGACGAGCAAACGGGTGAGGAGATTTCCTATGTTATCGAGAACCAAGAGACACGTTCGCAGTTGATGAATAAGGAGAATGCGATGCGCATCCTACGTTCGAAACTCTACCAATACGAATTGGAAAAGCGCCGCGCCACACAGCAGGCAATAGAGGCGGATAAAAAGAGGATTGAGTGGGGCTCGCAGATTCGCTCGTATGTGCTTGATGATAGGAGAGTTAAGGACCACCGCACGGGATTCCAAACAACCGACTGCGATGGCGTTCTAGATGGCGACTTGGACGGATTTATCAAGGCATACCTGATGGAAAATTAGGAGTTAGAAGTTAGAAGTTAGGAGTTGAGAATTGAGAATTGAGAATTGAGAATTGAGAGTTGAGAGTTGAGAGTTGAAATGAAGAGATCAATAATACTATTTTACATACTATTGACGCTGTTTTGCGTAGCGACATCGTCGGTTAAGGCGCAGTCGCCATACAAAAATGCGTTAAAAATAACATTCCTCTCGTGGGCAAGTGGAAGCACAAAGCTCTCGTACGAAAGAGCATTTCCGCAGTGTAAACAAGCAGGCGAAATCTGCGCAAGCGTGATTGGTGCAGGTTACGACAAATACAAGAATAACCCACTCGGTTTTACGGTGCGCTACGGCCATAAGTTCTTCGTGGCGGGCTATAAAAAGGAGCGACCATTGATGGGTTTCTATCTCCGCCCTGAGGTGATGTATTCGCACTACGACTACACTCACTCGACAACATCTCTCCGCACGCCTTGCCGAATGGGCGCAATATTGGGAACATTTGGCTATCAGCTATGCATAAGTCGCTTTGTGTCAGACTTTTGGGTAGGAGGAGGATATTGCTTCGGCAAAACCTCTGAAACGGGCTATTATCACGGTTTTCAGACCTTCGATTGGCTCGGCAAGCACAGCGACAGCATCGCCCTCAGTTTCAGTATTCGCCTCGGTGTAATGTGGTAGAACCAGCCATAGAATGAAGCGACTTTTCCTACTTATCGCTACCCTATTCGCGATTATTACAGCATCGCACGC
>JAZOWM010000076.1:0-7766 GCA_045659225.1 Alistipes sp. | reverse complement strand
CACAAACCAATAATCAGCCATTGTTGTAAGCATATAGTTAGATGCCAACAAAGAGATGTAGTTATTCATCAACTCCTCAGGAGTCTCGCCCTGGACACCATACTGACCCAAATCCTGCGAAGAAACAAGGAGATACAACATCTTAGAGTCGCTTGGAGTACAGTAGTAAGAAGCGCTACCGCAAGTTACATTCTCAAAAGTCAAAGAGAAAGTAGGAGCTGGAGCTGCAGATCCTTCGTCACCTTCATTAGGTGTACAAGACACGCCTACGAACAATGCGCAAGCAAATGCCAACATAAGAGTAAAAATCTTTTTCATAATTGTAATAATTTGAAAGTTAATAAAAGTTTTTAATTAAAAATTGTAAGTTTTTTGTTATTCTCTTAAATGTCAAAAACGGGTTTTATCCCGTTCTTGTAGTACAAAATTAAACTAAGATTTTCAATTTTCCAAATATTTTTTACATTTTTTTAATAATTTTTCAAATTTTTTATGAGAATCACCCCCTAAAAAGTGGCTTTTCGGGGCCATACAGGGCATTCTCAAGCGACATTTTGTTTACTATTATCCATTTATGGCGATTATTCAGCAATTATTGCATAGTAATGCAACAAAAAAAGGTTACAAATCGTAACCTTTTCATTTGATAACCGCCACATAAAACAAGAGCAGAAGAAGCTGTAGAAAAAAGTTAGGAGTTAGGAGATAGAAGAAAATGCAAAATTGACAGGTCCCTCCGCTACGCTCGTCCCCCTAATACAGGAGGACAGTCAGTAAGTTGCTCACTCACCACTTGTTATATACCTATATTTATATATAGCCGCCTATTAGTACAAGAAATTGTTGAACGGATAGCGACCGCAGTGAATCTCGCGCACCATACCATAGAGGTCGTTACGGAACTTCTCGATGTTTGTACGCTCGGCAGCCGAGATAAAGATGCAAGGCGTATTCTGCTGGGCGAACCAGCTCTGACGCAAATCATCGAGTGAGCGGTTCTCCTTGGTCGCAGGTGTCAAATCGTCCTCCTCCTTTGGAGTGTAGGTATAGGCATCAATCTTATTGAACACCAAATATACGGGTTTCTCGCCCGCGCCAATATCCTGCAGAGTCTGCTTCACCACATCAATCTGCTCCTCGAACTGCGGGTGCGAGATATCCACCACGTGAATCAACAAATCGGCCTCGCGCACCTCGTCCAAGGTAGACTTGAACGACTCAATAAGCTCGGTAGGCAACTTGCGAATAAAACCTACGGTGTCGGACAAGAGGAATGGCAAGTTATCGAAGACAACCTTACGCACCGTAGTGTCGAGTGTTGCAAAGAGTTTATTCTCGGCAAAGACCTCGCTCTTCGAAATGAGGTTCATAAGTGTAGACTTACCCACATTGGTATATCCCACCAACGACACGCGCACCATACCGCCACGATTGGAGCGCTGTACTGCCATCTGCTTGTCTATCTTCTTGAGGTCCTCCTTCAACTTGGTGATGCGGTTGCGGACAATACGGCGGTCGGTCTCAATCTCGCGCTCACCCGCACCACCACGTGTTCCCGTACCTCCACGCTGACGCTCGAGGTGGGTCCACATACCCGCCAAGCGAGGCAACATATACTCGCACTGTGCGAGTTCCACCTGCGTCTTGGCATAAGCAGTCTGCGCGCGCTGACGGAAGATGTCGAGGATAAGGCGTGTACGGTCGATAACTCGGCACGGCATTGCAGCCTCGATGTTGCGCGTCTGCGATGGCGAGAGCTCGTCATCGAAAATCACAACATTTATCTCGTGCTCCTCGCAGTATGCTGCAATCTCCTCGAGTTTACCTGGTCCAACATAGATGCGTGACGAGGGTTGCGAGAGTCTCTGTGTGAAGCGGCGCTCTGTCTTGATGGAAGCGGTCTCCGCCAAGAACTCCAACTCATCGAGGAACTCCTCCGCCTGGCGAGGCTCCTGATTATCGCGAATAACCGCCACCAATACGGCGCGCTCCTCGCGATTAACCTCAACCTCGATGCTCTTATCTTTCTTATGTTCTGTCATACTCTGTTTTGTTTGATAAAAGCCGAGCTTTTGTGCTCGGCTTTTATAGCTATTAGCCATTGGCCATTGGTTTTTTTCTATTTTCCAATCTATCTAAATGCAGATGGTGGTGGAATTTCAATGCGCACGATGTTCGAGAAAGCGGAGTTTACTAAGCGTAAATGAGCATTTCGAGAACGAGTGCAACGCAGAAATTACCCGCCAAATGCTTTTAGTTTTGGATGCGGAAGTCTACCGGAAGTGTATACTTCACACGCACCGCCTGATTACGCTGCTTTCCTGGAGTCCACTTTGGAGAGGTCTTCAAGACGCGGATAGCCTCGTCAGAGAGCGAAGAATCTGGAGTCTGAATAACCTGGATGTTGGTGAGCGAACCATCACGCTCGATAACGAACATAAGGAGCACACGACCTGTGATGTTATTCTCCTGCGCAATCTGTGGATAGCGGAGCTTGGTCATAACCCAGTTACGGAATGTCATCAAATCACCACCCATAAACGAAGGCATCTGCTCTACCTTAACGAATGGCTGATCCTCCTCGATAACCTCCTCCTCAACAGCTACCTGCTGGATAATCTCCACATCCTCGGCAAACTCGGCGAAATCGACACTTGTCTCAATCTTCTCATCGTTGGTCACGATGTTCAAGATGTCGGTGATAACAGTAATCTCGGTACGCTTTGGAGGCTCTGGTGGCTTCTGGTCCTGACGAGTAATCTCGGTAATCTCCTCCTCGACAACGGCAACAACCATCTCTACCTGCTCAATCTTGTACTCGCGAGGAGTGTAGAGAAATGCTCCAATAACAACAAGCAACGCTAATGCCAAACCAATCTCAAGCAACAAGACGCGCTTGTTCTGAACGTCTACTTTGGGGTTCTTTTTAATCTCCATTATTGTTTAGTTTTTAATTTATTTCTCTCTCAAATCTTGGCACGCTCACACTACGCGCCTAATCAACCACAAATATAGATATTATTTTTCAAATAATAACACTGCTTGCGAAAAAAATCGAATAATAAGCAAATTTTCTTCGGAATTACCAACAAGGAGGCTCTACTCGCAAACAATCATATCCACAACTATCGGGCGATGGTCGGAAGCCAAAGGCTCATCGAGCACACTCGAATCGTAGACAGTTGCCACTCCGTCACGACCTTTATAGAGGCAGATATAGTCTATCTCCTTGGTGGGTGTATCAGCAGGGAATGTTAATGGAGAGCCATATTTCTCGAAAACATAGAAGTGCTCGGCAAGTAGGGCTATCGAGTTCTCGGAGCGCAACGCATTCATATCGCCCGCCACAATCATCGGTTTATCGAGTTTCTTCGCCTCGTTAATGATTATTTCGACAGCTTGAGTACGATAGTCGGCGTGCAGCGAGAAGTGAGTGCTACAGAAGTAGTAATCCTCCAACTCTACAACCAACAGAACTCGTGGCTCGGAACTACAAGGGAGTGGTACACGATAATGGGAGAGGGGTTTCTCCCTGGTGAGAATGCCCACACCATACTTGCCTCCACCATAATCTATAGCTCCGCCAAATGTAGGATGCATACCCACTGCATCGCCCATCATTTTTAGCAGGTCTCGCGGATTTCGCTTTGTCATACTATCCACCTCCTGCAGCGCCACAACATCGACATTTGCCTTGTTTATTGCATCTATAACACGCTGAAAATCTTGCACGCTATCGGTACCCTTACCATTGCGAATGTTGTAGCTCATAGCTCGAGTACGGAACATACGCATCTGGCCTCCATCCACCATCGGAGGCAATCCACCTACGGGTAGCTCAACTATCGTAACCTCGGAGTCGTAGTTCAAGGTTATGCACCTACTCTTGCCCGAATTGAAGGCTATATCGGAGGTCAAAATCTGCGACTTGGTATAGGTCTTTTCGCCTTCGGAGGTTTGCAACACCACATCGAAGGCTATCTCTGCACCAGCCTTTGCAACGAATGGTGCAACTGCCACGTAGAAAGAGGCTTGCGAACCGACCGATATTGGCTCGGAGTCCTCAACCATAAGAGTCGCTCTATCAGATACCTCGCTCCCATTTGGAACACAGCGAATCTCCTCAAAGCGGCTAAAATCGACACCAAACAAGCCCACTAAAGCGCAGTCCGAAACCGAGATTGAGAGACTCTTCACCGCAATCTCGCGTTCGGAGTTATTTCGTAGCGAAAGCTCGACCAGCGATGCCACATTCTTCACAGCTATAGATGGTCTATCTTTCGCGGCAACACCCTTGGCCACTCCCACCAACGGCATATATTCGCCTGCAATATGTGCGGTATTATTAACGCCTTTTTGCACCTGATAAGAGTCTGATAACGAACCAATTATATAGTTAGCACCCTCCCCACGTGGAGAATCGAGAGATTTGTTGTAGGGGTAGATTGCGAACCAGTTGTAGGTGTTATTTGATACGAGGAAACTCTCGGCATTAAGATTACCATTGAAGCAATCTTGAGAGCCCTCTTGGAGAGTAAAAACTCCATCATTTACGAAGTCTCCGCCTGCCGCCGCTTGATGGAAGATATTAATCTCATCGCCTCTGCTCCAGAGTGTATATATGCCCTCATTTGAGGTGCGCGATAGGGCATTTGCATAGAGTTCCACAGCTTCGCCACCTCGCTTCACAACTTCGGCACGTTCCGTGGAGGAGCCTTCGGATGTAGCGCAACCGCCAAGGCCTAATAGCAATGTTGCACACAATATAAGTAGTCTCAAACTCTCAGACTTCATCATCTTCCTCTATCTATTTTGTTACAAAGTTAGTTATTTTTTGGGGCTATTCAATAAAAACGACAAAATTGTGTATCTTTGCAGAGGAAATAAACCCATTATCGGAGATGAAACGAATAGCACTTCTAACACTATCGCTATGCATAGTTTCGGCTATCGCAGTAGCAAAACCAAACAACAAATCTCTCGTAGGAAAGACTCTTCCCGCTTGGAGCGAGGGCTATTTAGATATACACACCATCAGCTCGGGACGTGGCGAATGTCTATTGATTGTTATGCCCGATGGAACATCTATGGTTATCGATGCCGGCGAGTTGGTCTATAAGAGCAAGCCTACGAAGAAGAGTCCTCACGGAATGGCTCTTCCACGTCCAAACAATGATATACGTCCAACCGATGTATATGCCGATTATATTCGCAACTTTATGCCTTACAAGAGCATCATCGACTACTACCACCTCTCACATTTCCATATGGACCATATGGGCTCGACACGTTACAAGAGATGGAAGCGATTTGAGGAGGGCGACTACATCAAGACCGGTCCTACCGAACTATATCACCAGATACCATTCCGCGAGGCGAATGACCGCGCATACCCCGACTACGAGAACTCTATTGCACAAGCTACGGGCGTAGATGCGATGAATAACTACCGCAAATTCCTCGATTACCACAGCAAGAATGATGGTATGAAGGTTACAAAATTTGAGCTCGGAGCAACCAACCAGTTCGCTCTACTCCACAACCCTTCGGCATACCCCAATTTCAAGATCGAAAACATCTGTTCGAATGGCGTGGTATGGGATAAGTCGCAGAATAAGTTTATCAATGTCTATGAGGGTAAAACCATACGCGAAAATGCCTCTTCGTGCGGTTTCGTAATCCGCTATGGCAAGTTCGATTTCCTGACTGCGGGCGATATTGGCGACTACTACGATTATGAGCACATTGTAGCTCAGGCAGTCGGCAAGGTAGATGCCGTGAAGGCGCATCACCACCTCTCACCACACTCGATGAACGAGAAGTGTATGAGCGAACTTCAACCACAGGTGATGTCCGTTACAAGCTTCGGCAATCGCGAAATTCAGCCCGACCAGGAGAAGATTGTCTCAATCTCCAAGAGTGGTTGCAAAATCTACTGCACAAGCGTAGGTGAGGCTATGCTCAAAATATATCCGAAGGTCTACAAGAGGTGTCGCGCAGTAAGTGGCCACATCGTATTCCGCGTGGAGCCTAATGGTAATAGGTTTTGGGTATATGTTCTTGATGACTTCGATAGCGAGTATCGCATAAAGTTGGTAGATGGTCCATTCAAGGCAAAATAGCAACACCAATGGCAAAGGAGGTTCTCTACGGCAAAACATTGAATGAGCTGCAAGCGGTATGTTCCGAGTTGCAACTGCCTCGCTTTGTGGCGAAGCAGATTGCTGATTGGCTCTACAAAAAGGGGGTTCGCACAATCGAGGAGATGACCAATCTCTCGAAGGTAGCTCGCGCCGCATTGACCGAGCGTTTCGAGCTCGGCTTACGCGCTCCCGAGGGTGAGCAAATCTCCTCGGACGGCACAAAAAAGTACCTCTATCGCACCGCCGAAAACGAATTCGTGGAGTCAGCCTATATTCCTGACCGTGAGCGTGCTACGCTCTGCGTATCTTCGCAAGCCGGTTGCCGTATGGGTTGCAAATTTTGTGCTACGGCACGCCTGGGTTTGCACCACTCGCTTTCGACCTGCGACATTCTCAACCAGATAGCTTCATTGCCCGAGCGAGACCGCCTTACGAATGTTGTATTTATGGGTATGGGCGAGCCATTGGACAACCTCGACAACGTACTTCGTGCGCTCGAAATTCTCACCTCGGAGTGGGGCTATGGCTGGTCGCCAACCCGCATAACACTCTCTACGGCAGGTGTCGCACGCGAGTTACGTCGATTCCTCGACTCTACGCAGGTACACCTCGCTGTGTCGCTCCACAACCCTTTCCACCAGGAGCGCGAGCAGATTATGCCGATAGAGCGAGCCTACCCTATACATCAGATTGCCGATATTCTGCGCGAATACGACTTCACACACCAACGCCGAGTATCGTTTGAATATATCGTTATGAGTGGATTAAACGACTCTCCACGCCACATCAAGGAGCTATGTCGCCTACTCGATGGCATTAAGTGTCGTATAAATCTTATCCGTTTTCACAAGATTCCCGACTCGCCATACTTCTCTCCATCGGACGAGAAGATGATAGCCTTCCGCGACACCCTCACCCAGCGTGGTATTATGACCACAATTCGCGCCTCTCGTGGCGAGGATATCAAGGCTGCGTGCGGATTGTTGTCAGCCGAGAGAAAAGAAGCATAACGATATTTTTAGAAACTAAAACGGAGCAAACCTCAATGGTCTGCTCCGTTTCTATTTGGTGTAATCTAAATTACTCCTTGTGGTGGTCACGGCGTGGACGACGGTCGCCACGGTCGTTACCCTTGTCACCACGTGGTGCACGTGGCTTACGCTCAGGCTCTACCCAACCTTCTGGCTTAGGAAGAAGTGCCTTGTGCGAAAGGCGGAGCTTCTTTGTCTTGTCATCGATACCGATAAGCTTAACATCAATCTCCTCGCCCTCCTTCAAACCAGTCTCAGCCATAGTCTCGAAGCGCTTGTAATCGATCTCCGAGATATGGAGCAACGCCTCCTTACCTGGGAGAATCTCAACGAATGCACCGAAATCTACGATAGACTTGATTGTTCCGTGATACTCCTCGCCAACCTCTGGTACTGCAACAATACCCTTGATGCGAGCCATAGCTGCGTCGATAGACTCCTTGTCCGGACCGAATACGTCAACCAACCCCGAAGTCTCGGTCTCGGTGATGGTGATAGTGGTGCCGGTAGTCTTCTGAATATCCTGAATTACCTTACCGCCTGGGCCGATAACTGCGCCGATGAAGTCCTTGTCAATAAGGATCTGCTCGAT
>JAZOWM010000075.1:0-38235 GCA_045659225.1 Alistipes sp. | reverse complement strand
TTTCCCCTCTGCTCGCCGCAGAGGCACTTCCGAACTCCACTGCACTCCGCAAGGAGTTGTAGAACAACCTCTTTTGTTTTCACACCTCTTGTCTGCAAACAAGTTTGCGCCAAGGGTATAAAAACAAAAAGATGTCGCTTTGCGACATCTCCTTGCTTCGTTTGTTTCGTTCGGGTGGAAGATGGGATTCGAACCCACGACCTTCGGAACCACAATCCGTCACTCTAACCGACTGAGCTACATCCACCATGTCGATTCCTCTCGAAATCGGGTGCAAATGTAATACACTTTTTGACAATGTCCAAATTTTTTCGCAAAAAGTGACGAAAAAATCGAAATTTGTTGGTTCTATCTCGACAAAAACGAATCCCCTGACCAAAATCTTCTTAGACCACATTCCCAAATCAAAGTCAAATTTATGCAAATATTCTTGCGTAATACATATTTATTTACTACTTTTGTAGTAACCTGAGTTGTTGCACACCATTGTAATAGTCGCATACTAATACAATCGTTGTGCATAACCAACTAAAATTCAATAGATTACACAAACTAATTATAAAAAACAAACCAAAATGAAAACTTTAACTAAACTCATTATGGCGGTTGTGGCGATGGTAGCGGTATCGTGTACCACCGATGCGACTGAGGACCTCACCGCAAACATTGTGGGGGGGGGAGAAACTACTATTACACTTTCTCTTGAGGAGTCGCGTACTCAACTTGGCGAGAAAGCGGGCAATCTCTATCCGCTCTACTGGAGCGAGGGCGATAAGATTTCGGTAAATGGCATCGAGTCTAACGCTGCTGTTATCGAAAGCAATCGCCCGGTGGCAACATTCTCTGTTTCGGGCGCGGTAAACACCCCTTACAGCATCGCCTACCCTGCAGCCCCTGCAGGTCAGGTGCTCTTCGCTGAGAAGCAGACTCACACCGACAACACAACCTTCGGCAGTGGCATTTCGACAATGTATGCCTATGGCGAGAATGGCTTGAGCTTGGGCTTGAAGCACCTCACTGGTATCCTCAAGATTGGTGTTGTTGGTGACGCAAAGCTCACAATGGCGCAGATTTCGAACGCAAACCGTGCACCTATCGCTGGTGCGTATTCAATCGACTTCACAACTGGCGAGGTAACCCCTACAGCTGACGCGAAGCCATTTATTGAGTACACGTTTGGAGAGGGCTTGCAGCTCACATCGAAGACAAGTTACTTGCACTTGGTAGTACCTGCAGGCGTCTACGAGGAGCTCTATGTTACTCTTTATGACGAGGATGGGGGCGTGATGTATGCAACCGTAAAGGCGAGCGACTCGAATCCGCTCAAGGCTGGCAAGTTGCGTGAGTTCAACAACCACATCAACTATGTGCCTACAGCTTCACTCTTCGTGATTAAGGACAAGGCGAGCTTGTTGGATTTTGCATCGCAGGCTGCTACTTTGGAGGCTGACGCATTGTTCGTGGCAGACGTTGATATGACAGGCGAGGCGTGGACTCCTATCCAGGGCTACTCAAAGACTGTAAATGGTAATGGTCACGCAATCAAGGGCTTGACTGCTCCTTTGTTCGGCACTACAAGTGCTTCAATCAGAGGTTTGCACCTCCAGGATGTTGTTCTTAAGTCGAACGACTCTGATGCTATTGCAGGTTTGGCTTGCAAGGTGCTCGCTACCGATTCGAACACTCCTGTTATCGAGCACTGCTCGGTTAGCGGAACTCTCACCGTCGACAACAAGAACTACTCACCAACCGTAGCTAAAAGTCTTGATGCATTGACTTATGGTGGAGTTGTAGGTCGTGTTTCGGGTGTGAACATCAATGGCTGTGTTAGCAATGTAAAGATTGATATCGTTCAGTCTATCAACTCGGCTTGCACCGTTGAGTCTATCCTCCATTTGGGTGGAATTGTAGGTCGAACTAGCATCTACACCAACACAGTAACCAATGAGGTTGTCTATTCGAACATTACAAATTGTACCAACAATGGTGCGATTTCATCAACCGATGCTACAAATCCTAAGTGCGTATTCCGTTGCGGTGGTATCTTGGGTATTTCGGACGAAACGAATGTTATCCCTGCAAAGATTGACAATTGTACAAACAATGCTCCTATCACATTCAAGGAGGTGAACTACTCAGGCACTCTGACCATTATGATTGGTGGTATCGTGTCGTACAGTACAAAGTTGGAGGTTTACAACTGTACCAACACTAAGAATGGTAAGATTAAGATTGTCGGTAATAGTTCAAACTTGTATACTGCAGGTATTGCATCGTATAGCTTCAATATCGATTGTAAGAACACTACCAACTATGGTGATGTAGAGACTGAGGGTGTTATTGCCGAGAACCTTATGGTTGCAGGTGTGCTTGCGTCGCCAGGATATGCCGATGCCACAGGTGAGCGTTACTTCTACGCCGACAATTTGGTTAACTACGGTAATATAGATGTTAAGATGCCGGCAAAGTCTGCTCGCATAGGTGGTGTGCTTGGTCGTGGTTCCCAGGGTGATGTTTCGAACTCTGTAAATCACGGTAAGGTAACCCTCGCACCAAATGGAGGTGACACAGCTCTCACAATCGCTCTCGGAGGTTTCGAGGGTGAGGGAACTGGTGATGGCGACGCTGGAACATTCACTGAGTGCGTTAACAATGGTATTGTAACTCTCGACCTTACTGGTTGCAACAACGTGACAGCAACTCGTGTAGCTGCCTTCTCGGGCTACAACCACCACTTCTTCTCGAAGTGTACCAACAATGGTAACGTTGTAGTGAAGGGTACTGCAACATTCACCACAAACAATGTTTTGAGCAAGGACGATAAGACAACCGACTCGCACTACAACATTGGCGGTTTGACAGGATATAAGGCGGCTGCAAATGGTCATATCGACGAGAGTGTGAACAATGGTAATGTCATCTTCGAGGCAACCGTACCTTCGCCAGAGGGTAAGTCTCCTTGCATTCAGATTGGAGGTCTTGTAGGTCGTACCCACCAGCTTATCTACGGCACCAACACTCAGAATGGTAAAATTATCGTGCGTGGTGACTTATCGGCATCTACTGCTGTTCTCTGCGTAGGTGGTACTGCAGGTATTATACACGGTATCGATAAGAGTGGCTTCACAAATGCGGGCGATATTCACATCACAGGTAAGTATGGTCAGATGTATGTTGGTGGAAATGTCGGTTTGAATAGCGCATACGACCTTGCAACGCTAACCAACTCTACCAATAGTGGTAATATATACATAGGTGTTAACGAGGAGGGCGAGGCTGTAGCAACAACTCTCACCGATGGTCCTTATATTGGAGGTAATATCGGTAAAACCGACAGATTCTTCAACAACTTGACCAACTCGGGTAATATATATATGAAGGCAACAGTTACATACGCTGACCCAGTTCCCGAGGATGCTTCAAATACCTATCTTGCAGGTTGTGTTGCTATCGCTAACACTGCCGATTTGGGTGGTGCTTGTCACACTTTGGAGAACTCGGGTAACATTACATTCGAGGGTGACTATGGTGCTAAGGTCCTCAATATAGGAGGATGTACTGGATATATGTATGGTAATGCCGACACTAACCACTCATTCCATAATAGTGGAGATATCACCTATAATGGTACACCATTTAAAGTTGACATAGAGAATCATATGCGTTTGGGCGGTGTCTCTTGCTACCTCCAGTGTACAGCCCGAGATATGACCAATGATGGTAATATCACTATTTCGGGATCGGTAGGTCATAGCTTGTATGTAGGTGGTGTATTCAGCAACCCTAATGGCTACAACCGTACTAGATTGGTGAATAATGGTGATATCACATTGAATGGTACAGTCAATACGGACTGCTTCATCGGAGGCATCTCGTACGAGCTCAAGGCGGGTGACAAGAAGACCTGGCTCAATTGTGTAAACAATGGTGATATTACCACAAATAAGGGTGCTTTGGCGAAGGGTACTTTGTCGATTGGTGGTATCATTGCGAAGGCTTCTACTAAGAACGAGAATAAGATTTTCCAGGGCTGTGAGAATAACGGAAACATTTCGAGCTATGGTAAGTCAACTGGATCAGTTCTCCTCGGAGGTCTTATTGGCTATGCAAGTAATGGTGTAGGTATCATCGTGAAGGATGGCTTCGTGAATAATGGTACAATCACCTATGGTGGTACAACCGATGGTGCTGATGCGGTATATGTTGGTGGTGTTATTGGCTATGCCTATACCTTCGGATACGACACAACTACCTGGACAGGCAAGGTTATAAATAATGGTAATATCATCGCTTCGGGTACTTCAATCGGAGGTCAGTACAATGTAGGTGGTATCTTTGCTGCATATTTGGGTGATGTAGGCGAGGCTGTAGAGCTCTACAACTTTGGTGATATCACCGTAACCGGAAGTGGTGGCATCAAGAATGGTGTTGAGGGTATTGAGAAGATTGGCGGTATCGCTGGTAGAAATGATGGATTCACCCTCCGCAATGCAACTTCGTATTGCAACATTAAAGCTAAAGATGCAAACTACGTAGGTTCCATTTGTGGTACCCCACGCTCGGAGACTGTGCTTGTTAATAACTGTAAGCTCGGTGGTACGATAGCAACCGAATACTCCGAAAAGGACGGCTGGACTTCAACTCCTATAACTTTGAGCAACTACTATAACTACATCTATGGTAGCGCTGATTGGACAGGCGTAGAGAACTATGATGGTTGTACTTGCATCACTACAAAACCAACATTGTAATAACCCTTAAAAAACGTTACGATTATGAAAAAGTATTTAAGACCAGAATTTGAGATTTTTGATGTCGTAGCCGAAAGGGGTTACGGTGATAGTGTGGTACTTCCAGGGTTTGGAACTGAAAGTGACGACCTCGTGTACTAAAAAAGAATTGCGAAGCTCAAGGGCTTCGCAATTTCTTTTAGGGGTACTAGGGATTCTGGGGACGGTCGCTTTGCTCGCTTTTCTGGGGGAACTGGGGAAAATGCAAAATTGACAGACCCCTCCGCCCTGACAGTCACCTCCCCTAACTTAGGGAAGGAGTGCTTTAAAGACGGGGGAGAGGAGTTTTTTGAGTTGTTCGAGCATAAAAAGAGAGAAATTTTTGACTATCGTATTGGTCGTGGAGTATAGTCCCTTGTCGGTCACTACGCGACACGAAATATAGAGAAGTGGGCCGAAAACTATGACGAGCACAAGGGCTGCGAGTATAAGGGTTCGCTCTCCTGAAATATGGGCAAAGAGGATGGCAATGGCAGGTAGTGTTATCGCCAAAATTAGGAATAGAGGTGTTGTGTTTCGCCACGCTAAAGCCCTGGTAGTTAGCAGTGTATGTGTTTCGTGATGAGGCGCTAAGTCGGTGCGTTCGAGCTGAGCATTTGCTCCGACAATAGCCTCGAGTATAAGCCCTTTTGTTGTAGGGTGCGAGGCTATTATATTGGCGCAGTAGGCTATGGCATTTCGTGCAATTTGGCACTCTCCGTCTAAGTGCAAGGTGTAGTCGAACGCAGCCACTTTTTTAGCGACATCTAAGGCGTGTGAACGGTATTCTATGGGTAAATCGACCATCACCACTCGTCTAAAAGCGCGATGTCGTGAGCGATAGAGGGCTCGCACCCCCTCGAGATGAGAGTGATTTACTCCGACAAGTCGAAATTGGGGTATCAACTCCTCAAAGGTGGTGCGATTTGTCTCTAAGTCGATGATTATTATTGCTTCGCAATGTGGGTACTCCTCCTCGAGTAGGGCTACGAGGGGCGCAGGCGTGTCAGGGTACTCCACAATAACCGATATGCCAATATTCCCAATGCCTTCGCGCACCATTTGTGCAAGGGCGGTTTTGTGGTAGGAGCGATGCCACAATGCTAAGAAGAGGATGGCACCACCAAGCATCAGGAGCGAGAGAAGAAATAGGAGGGTGGAGATTAGTTGCATACTATTTGGCTTTTATACGAGTTTAGTTGTTGTCGGAAGAGTCTTCTCTCCTCGGCGGAGAGGTGAGGGGCGCTTGATTGTAAGGAGTAGCAGGCTTGTACGGCGTGGCGGACAAAAGCTGTGCGTTGGTGTGTCATCATTCGCGCAAGAGAGCTCCCTGTTTGAGGAGAGGATATATCTCCACGAACGGAACAGAGCGTAAGTAGAGCCATATATGCCACCTCCTCATCCTCGGATATTGCAAGCCGTTGCAGGTGAGGCTCAGCATCGAAGATGGTAAACAGTTGGCATAGGTATATACCTATAAGCTGAAGGTTTCGATTCTTCGAAATAAGTAGTGGGGTGTAGGCTATGGATACCCCCGTGCGGCGCAGAAGTTGGGTGAGTCTTGCCACTTCGTGCCAGGTTAGAGGGCTATTTAGCCGTGCGATGTAGAGTATGGCTTGGTCGGGGTATGCCTCAATAAAAGCCGAAATATCATTCAACTCCGAGTTCTCTGCGAACGAAAAATCCACCTCGCAGACCTCCGTAATAAGCCTCAAACGATGGATAGCGTTGCCATAAAGATGCTCCGATATAAACCCCGCGGCGTATGCAATGGTGCTATGGCTGAAGATCCATTGCAGGGCGTGAATCTCCTTATCGGTAGGCTCCTCGTTTCGTATCATCATACGCACAATTCGTGCGATACACCTCTCTCGGAGAGAGTTGCGAATTAGGCTATATGTATAGGATATAATATGTGCTGCCACCATAAGTAGCGGCAGTGTAAGTGCTATGGCTATCTCTTCGTTCAAGGAGAGTATCATACCATACTATGTTGAGTCGAAACCTTGTCGTAGAGCCGTTCGGCAACTGTGGGGAGGGTTATAAATTGGTTTACCCCCTCCTCGAGCAGGGTGGTTACCACCTCCTCCGAAATATCGTGCGATAGCACAAATATTTGAGGTAAATTGCCACCTCGCCGAATCTTGGATATGGCATCGGAACCATTCAAAAACATACGTACATCATCGGTAAGTACGAGGTCGCATTGTGAGGCTTGGCACGCAACAAATAGTTCCTCGCGCGAGGAGGTAGGGATAAATAGAGCGTCAATATCGGAGAGCAGACCTCTGATTAGAGCTCTCAATTCGGCGGAGTGGGAGTGAATAATAATTTTTCGCATCGTAAAAAAGATAACCTACCCTCTCCCCCTCGCCAAAAATATGCCAAGCAAATAGAGAAATTGTAAGTTGGGAGGTAAAAAAGTAGCAAAATATGCTCATTTTTAGCGTAAAAAAACTATCTTTGCGTTGGGTATTGTTACAAATTGTAAGTGATACGGTGTGACTAATGCCCTGCAACAAAAGATAAAACATTAAATATCAAGTATATATGTACGGAGATTTCAAACAACACCTTCAACAAGAGTTGGAGTCTATCAAGGAGGCCGGTCTTTACAAGACCGAGCGAGTAATCTGTTCGCCACAGCGTTCGGCTATCGAGGTTGCCGAGAAGGAGTGCCTCAACTTCTGTGCCAACAACTACCTCGGTTTGTCGGACAATCCACGCCTTATCGAGGCGGCAAAGAGGGCTATGGACGAGCGTGGCTTTGGTATGTCGTCAGTGCGTTTTATCTGCGGTTGCCAGGATATTCACAAGGCTCTCGAGAAGGCTATTGCCGACTACTTTGGCACCGAGGATACCATTCTCTATGCCGCTTGTTTCGATGCTAATGGTGGTGTTTTTGAGCCTCTCTTTACCGAGCAGGATGCAATTATCTCGGACTCGTTGAACCACGCTTCGATTATCGATGGAGTTAGACTTTGTAAGGCGGTGCGCTATCGCTATGCCAATGCCGATATGGAGCAGTTGGAGGATTGCCTCAAGCGCGCCCAGGCGCAGCGTTTCCGCATAATCGTAACCGATGGCGTATTCTCGATGGACGGTAATGCCGCTCCACTCGACGAGATTTGTCGCTTGGCGAAGGAGTATCGTGCATTGGTGATGGTCGATGAGTGCCACTCGGCAGGTGTGTTGGGTGCTACAGGTCGCGGTATCACCGAGTTGTACAATTTGCGTGGCGAGGTAGATATCCTCACCGGAACGCTCGGCAAGGCGTTTGGTGGTGCTATCGGAGGCTTTACTACAGGTCGTAAGGAGATTATCGATATGCTCCGTCAGCGTTCGCGTCCATACCTCTTCTCGAACTCGTTGCCACCAGCAGTTGTGGGCGCAGGTATCGAGATGTTCAAGATGTTGGAGGAGAGCAACGAGCATCACGATCGCTTGGTCGATAATGTGGCCTTCTTCCGCGAGAAGATGATTGCTGCGGGCTTCGATATCAAACCTACCGTATCGGCAATCTGCGCTGTTATGCTCTATGATGCGAAGCTCTCGCAGGAGTTCGCTGCCGAGTTGCAGAAGAAGGGTATCTTCGTGACAGGTTTCTACTATCCGGTTGTTCCGAAGGGTCAGGCGCGTATCCGCGTGCAGGTGTCGGCAGGACACACTCGCGAGCAGTTGGAGAGGTGCGTTGCGGCCTTCACCGAGGAAGGCAAACAGTTAGGAGTGTTGAAATAGTTGATAATTAAATTAAGCTAATGGCCAATAGCTAATAGCTAACGGCAAAATAATAAAGTTATGAGCAAGGAAGTATTAGATGCGATTGATCGCAAGATTTTGAAGTTTTTGGTCAAGAATGCTCGAATGCCATACTTGGAGATTGCACGCGAGTGTGGAATTTCGGGTGCGGCAATACATCAGCGTATTAAGAAGTTGGAGGATACGGGCGTGGTTCTTGGCTCGCGTATGATTGTCAATCCCAAGATGCTCGGTTTTGATGTTTGCGCCTTTGTGAATTTGAGCATCCAGGACCCTATGATGAGTTCTGCTGTGGCGGAGCGAATCAAACTTATCCCCGAGGTTGTGGAGTGTCACTTCATCACAGGAACATACACCGCGATGGTGAAGCTCTACTGCGTGGATAACGAGCACCTGATGCGTACCATCTTCGACAACATTTTGCGTATTCCAGGTGTGACAAATACCCAGACATACATCTCGCTCAACGAGATGTTCTCGCGTGAACCACATATTGGATCTTTGGACAGATAGTATGGCAAAGATACGATTAACCAAGGAGTTTACCTTCGAGTCGGCACACGCACTCGATGGTTACGATGGCTTGTGCCGCGAGATTCATGGTCACTCCTATCGCTTGTTTGTCACTATCAAGGGCGAACCTATCAGCGAGGAGGGCAATTCCAAGTTGGGTATGGTGATGGACTTTGGCGATTTGAAGCGCATTGTCAATCGCGAGGTGGTCGATAGGCTCGACCACTCGTATGTGTTGCGCGATTCGGAGCAGAATATCGAACTGAAGGAGATGCTCGGAGCAAAATTCAGCAAGGTGGTGTTGGTAGATTATCAACCAACCTGCGAGAATATGCTTGCCGACTTTGCCGCTCGCCTGCAAAAGGCGTTGCCTTCGAATGTGCAACTCCATTCGTTGCGCTTGCACGAAACAGCAACCTCCTATGCCGAGTGGTTTGCATCAGATAACTAAAACCGTTCTGATTGGCTCTTTTTGCACGAGAGCGTCGGACACCAAATTCCTCACATAGGTTTACTATGCTGCGGATATGTCGCCTAGCGTCGCACAAAAATAATCTCATCATTGACGATTTTCGAAAGTATAGGAATTTTTAATTTTTAATTCTTAATTTTTAATTTGAAAAGGCTCTTTCTTGTCGATGCTTATGCATTGATTTTCAAATACTACTACGCCTTTATGGGGCGACCAATGCGCAATCGTGCGGGTATGAACACCTCGATTGTCTATGGTTTTACAAAGTTCTTGCGAGATATTCTCAAGCGCGAGAAACCCGACCTCCTCGGTGTCGCATTCGACCCGAAAGGGGGTTGTTTTCGTAGAGATATCTACCCCGAATACAAGGCTAATCGCCCCGAAACTCCCGAGGATATAAAGGAGTCGGTACCATACGTCAAGCGTATTGTCGAGGCTATGTGCATCCCTGTGTTGGAGGTACCAGGCTACGAGGCTGACGATGTTATCGGTACACTCGCCAAGAAGGGAGATGAGGCGGGCTACGAGGTCTTTATGGTTACCCCCGATAAGGACTATGGTCAGCTTGTGGGTGACAATCGCAAACTCTACAAGCAGAAGGGTGATGGTGTGGAGAATGTAGACAAGGAGGCTATAAAGGCAAAATATGGCATTGACCGCCCCGAGCTTGTACGCGACATCTTGGCTTTGTGGGGAGACTCTTCGGATAATATCCCAGGTGTGCCAGGTGTAGGCGAGAAGGGTGCTTGCAAGATGGTGCAGGCGTGGGGCGAGGTCGAGAACATCATCGCCAATGCCGATAAGATTGGAGGCAAGACGGGTGCAAACATCCTCGCCAATGAGGAACAGCTACGCTTGGCAAAGGTGCTTACAACCATTTGTCTCGATGTTCCTATAGAGTTCAACGAGGAGAGTCTAACCGTATGCTGTCCGAAGATAGATGAGTTGAGAGCTCTCTTTGCAGAGTTGGACTTCAAAGGTTTCTTGGCAGATCTGGGCAACCTTGCTCCTATGGAGGACACTTCGGTGCCGCAACAAGCACCGCAGATGCAGCTCGCAAATGTGGCTCGCGTGAAGGCGGGACAGCAGAGGAAGGCTTCGTTGGAGGGACAAGGCTCGCTCTTTGATGCTATGTTTGCTCCTGCAACGGTTGAGACTACAACTGAACAAGTAGAGCCTGTGGCGGAGGGACAGTGCGACCTCTTTGCAAATAGTTTCGATTCGGTATCTACCGTGTCACACAAATATACAACTATCTTCACGGCGGAGGAGTTGCGAAAAGTGGTTTCCGAACTGGCAACTGCATCGCACTTCTGCTTCGACCTCGAAACCACGGGCTTCGATATGTTCGGTGATAGAATTGTGGGACTCTCGCTTGCGGTGAAGGCTCACCAGGCGTGGTATATCCCATTTGGACATAATGCCGATGCCAGACCTCGCAACGAGATTGAGGCGGAGTATGGCGCTATCCTAAAACCCCTCTTCGAGAACGAGAAAATCGCGAAGGTGGGACAGAATATGAAGTTCGACATCCTCTTCTTAAAGGCTTTGGGTATTGCGGTTAAAGGCGAGAAGTGGGATACAATGTTGATGCACTATCTGCTCGATGCCGAGTCGCGTCACGGTATGGACGCCTTGGCGGAGCGATACTTGAACTACTCGCCAATCTCTATAGAGTCGCTTATCGGCAAGGGGGCGAAACAGCTCACTATGGATATGGTGGGCGTGGAGCGAGTGGCGGAGTATGCTTCGGAGGATGCAGATGTTACCTTGCAACTCTACGATGCTTTGCGACCTCTCTTGGAGCAGGAACCATCGTTGTTGAAACTCTACCACGAAATCGAAGAACCAATGATAGATGTCCTCGCCGATATGGAGTGGGAGGGTGTTCGTATCGATAGCGAGGCTCTGCGTAGCTACTCGGCAACTTTGTCGCAGAAACTTGCGGCTATCGAGTCGGAGATTCGAGAGATTTCGGGTGAGCGCGAGATAAATATCAACTCGAGTCGTCAGCTTGGTGAGCTGCTCTTTGCCAAGATGCGAATTGCCGCCAAGCCGAAGATGACCAAGACCAAGCAGTTCTGCACCGATGAGGAGTATCTGCAGTCGTTTGCGGGCGAGCATAAGGTGGTCGATTTGATTCTGGAGTATCGTGGCGTAAAGAAGTTACTTTCGACCTATGTGGACTCGTTGCCACAGTTGGTAAACCCTGTTACGGGACATATCCATACATCGTATAATCAAGCGGTTACCGCTACAGGACGACTCTCGTCTGTAAACCCTAACCTGCAGAATATTCCAGTGCGTGACGACCTTGGACGTCCGATTCGTAGCGCATTTGTGCCGAGCGATGATAGGCACGAACTCCTCTCGGCGGACTACTCGCAGGTGGAGCTTCGATTGATGGCACACCTCTCGGGTGACGAGAACTTGTGCGAGGCGTTCCGCGAGGGGAAGGATATTCACGCCGCTACTGCAGCGCGCATCTTCAAGAAGAGTATCGAGGAGGTTACCTCCGAGGAGCGCCGCCGTGCCAAGACTGCAAATTTCGGTATTATCTATGGCATCTCGGCATTCGGTTTGAGCCAGCGTCTGCGTATTCCGCGTAGCGAGGCTAAGATGCTTATCGAGGGTTACTTCGACTCCTACCCAAAGGTTAAGGAGTATATGGATAATGTGGTGGCCTCGGCTCGTGAGAAGGGCTATGTCGAAACATTGTTTGGTCGCCGCCGCTACTTGGCAGATATCGATTCGCGCAATGTAAATGCACGCTCTTTGGCGGAGCGCAATGCCATAAACGCACCTATTCAGGGTACCGCCGCCGACATTATGAAGTTGGCTATGGTGGGCGTAGCACGCCGATTCAAGGCGGAGGGTATTCGCTCGCGCATCACAATGCAGGTACACGATGAAATTGTGGTCGATTTGTTGCGCTCGGAGCGTGAGCAGGTCGAGAAGATTGTCTGCGAGGAGATGGAGGGTGCTGCCAAGTTGTCAATCCCTCTCACTGCCGAGTGCGGTGTGGGCAAGAATTGGCTCGATGCGCACTAACAATATCTAAATTCAAACTATAAAACTAACCGATATGAAGAGATTTTTTATTTTACAATGTTTGGTTGCGCTTGCAACTTTGACCTATGCACAGCAACCACGAGTAATGAATGATGATCGCACCTATTGTCATGAGTTGGGTATTGGATCAAGAAAGATTGTCTCGATTCCCAATATCGATGGCTATTTGACTTTGAAGGGCGATTTCCATATGCACACATACCTCGATGATGGCAGCGTGTCGCCCAAGGCACGAGTACGCGAGGCGTGGTATGACGGCCTGGATGTCGTTGCTATGACTCCGCACATCGGCGTGCATAAGACCGATTGCGTGCACCTCAAGGACTACAACTTGCCCTACAAGTTGGCGGAATCCGAGGGAAAGAAGGTTGGCGTATTGGTGATTCAGAGTGCCGAGATTACTCGCAGAAAGCCGTTCGGACATATGAACGCGCTCTTCTTGAAGGATTGCAATGTCTTCGACGAGAATCGTTACCTTGTCGATGAGAATGGTGTGTTGTTGCGCGATAAGAATGGCGACCGCATACCTAACCGTGCAACCGAGATGAAGGATTTTGAGGCTGCCGAGGCGCAGGGAGCATTTATCATCTGGAACCACCCGGGATGGCCCGACAAGAAATCGACACTCTACCCACTCCACAAGAAGCTGATCGAGGAGAAGCGAATCCACGCAGTGGAGTTGTTCAACAGTTCGGAGTGGTATCCTCGCGTGTTGGATTGGTTCGACACCTACAAGTTGCCGATGATGGCAAATACCGATATCCACAGCATCTCGGCGAACACATATAACCGTTCGCTCCGTCCAATGACCTTGATCTTTGCAAAGGAGCGTACCCTCGAATCGGTGCGCGAGGCGATGTTTGCGGGTCGTATGTTGGCACTCTTTGGCAATAAGTTGGCAGGCGATGCCGAACTTATCAAGCAACTGTTGAAGAGCTCGTTGCAGGTACGAGTTATTGATGAGAAGAAGGGTACTATCGAGGTTACCAATATCTCTGATATTGAGTTCGAGGCCACCTTTGGAGAGTCGCAGAAGTATGTGGTATTCTTCCCTCGTACAGCGACTATTGTAAATATACCTCAGGGTGCAGAACTTGACTTTGCGAACTGCCTCGCAGGTCGCAAGAGTGTAAAGACAAATATCTGGTAGGGGATATAAAACATATCGTGCAGTGAGTAGTTTTGCCGACATAGTGTTGCCTTTGGCGCAACCAGCCTATACCTTTGCCGTGGGCGAGGGTATGGAGGTGTGTGTAGGTGATGCTGTGGCGGTGCAATTTGGCAAAAATGCGGTCTATACGGGTATTGTATGGCGACTGCACGACACTCCGCCTGCAAAGGGGGAGGCCAAGCCGATACTGAATGTGCTGTACGACAAACCTCTGCTCTCGGAGTTGCAGATGCGTTTCTGGGAGTGGGTTGCCGACTACTATATCTGCTCGGTGGGCGAGGTTATGCGCGTGGCACTACCGTCAATTATCAAGTCGAAGGCGCGTTGCGAGGAGGAGTTTGAACCATACACCCCAAAGCGAGAAACAACCGTAAATCTTCTATGCGAGGCATTCTCGGCGGAGGTGCAAGAGAAGATGGCTCGCCGAGCCCCAAAGCGATACGAGGCGCTGTGCGCCATTCAAGATGCGGGAGGAGTTCTCCCTCGCCACCTTGTCGATTTGGATGCTACGGCATTAAAGGCACTCTGCAAAGCGGGCTTGATGGAGATAGGTGAGCGAGATTATTGCCTCAATAGCGAGTGGAGTAGAACGCTCTTACCAAAACTCTCAACGGCACAGTCGAAGGCTCTCAACAATATAAAGGAGGGCTTAACCAATAAGAGGGTTGCCCTATTGCATGGCGTTACAAGCTCGGGCAAGACCGAGATATATACCCACCTAATAGAAGAACGACTCTCGCGAGGCGAGGATGTCCTGTTCCTCGTTCCTGAAATATCGCTTACTACGCAGTTGGTGGAGCGTATGCGACGACTTTTTGGCGAGAGCGTTACGGTCTACCATTCGAAACTTACCCCAATTCAACGTACCAAACTCTATACCGATATGCTCTCCTCGGAGAGTGGTAATTTCGTGGTGGGAGCGCGCTCTGCACTCTTTCTACCATACAAGAAATTAGGCTTGGTGGTGGTCGATGAGGAGCACGATTCGAGTTACAAGCAGACCGAACCAAACCCTCGTTACAATGGTCGTGATGCAGCGATAATGTTGGCGGCACTGCACGATGCAAAGGTGGTTTTGGGCAGTGCAACACCATCGCTCGAAAGTTATGCAAATCACCTTTCGGGCAAGTATGCCTACGCTCGGTTGACCGAGCGATATGGCGGTGTGGAGCTGCCCGATATTGTTATCTCCGATACGGTACGCAATGTCAAGCGCAATGAGCGTAAGTTGCACTTCAACAAGGAGTTATTAGATGGTATTGCAGAGCGACTGGAGAGTAACGAGCAGGTTATCCTCTTCCAAAATCGTAGAGGATATTCGCCCTATATGGAGTGTCCTTCGTGCGGTTGGTCGGCTCGATGTCCGCACTGCAATGTAACCCTCTCGGCGCACCAGCAGAAGGGTAGAATGGTATGTCACTACTGCGGTTACAACGAGCCAATACAACGCTACTGCCCGAACTGCAAAACGGGCGAATTGAAGCCTATGGGCTTCGGTACTGAGCGTGTGGAGGAGGCTGTAGCGGAGTTGTTCCCCGAGGCGAGAGTGTTGCGCCTTGATGGCGATACTGCAACATCCTCAACGGCATATAATCGCATCATCGGAGCCTTTGCACGCCACGAGGCGGATATATTGGTCGGCACGCAGATAGTGTCGAAAGGCTTGGACTTTGCCGATGTTACACTTATTGGAGTTCTGAATGGTGACAACCTCCTTGCCTCGCCCGATTTTAGGGCAGAGGAGAGGGCTTGGCAGATGATTATGCAGGTGGCAGGTCGCTCGGGCAGACGCGATAAACGTGGCGAGGTGATAATCCAAACAGCCGAACCCTCGCACCCGATATATGCAATGATTGGCGACTACGATAAGGTGGCATCCAAACTCCTTGCCGAGCGTAAGCAGTTTGGCTATCCGCCATTTGTCAGGATAGTGAAAATAGCGATGCGTAGTGCCAATCAGACGTTGTTGGTAGACTCCTCGTTGCGATTGGGTGAGCAACTGCGTAATCGCTTTGGTCGCAGAGTGTTAGGCCCTGTGTCGCCACTTATCGACAGAGTGCGAGGAGAGTGGCGCGTGGAGTTGATGTTGAAGGTCGAGGTCGAAGCGTCATTTGCCAAGGCGAGGGCTATTTTGAAGGAGGAGATAGCTCGCTTGCGCGAGGTGAAGGAGTATCGAAATGTAACTATTATCTGCGATGTCGATATTCTATGATAGTGCGCTTGTGTTGCGCGATATTGCATCGCTCTTTCTGCCTCGCACCTGCTTGGCTTGTGGCAGAGTATTGCTCGAAAACGAAGGGTGTGTATGCTTGGCGTGCCGCTACAATATGCCACTGACCGATTTTGCACGTAGGAGAGGCAATATTGTGGAATTACTCTTCGAGAATATGCTCTCGGTGGAGGCGGCTGCGGCGATGTATTGGTTTGTGGCGGGTACAGAGTGGCAACACATAATCCACAACTTCAAGTACCACGGTCGTTGGTTCTTTGCGCAGAAGATGGGAGAGTGGCTCGGTGAGGAGTTGCGAGATAGCGGTCGTTTCGGGGGTGTAGATGTAGTTATACCTATTCCGTTGCACTATCGCAGGAGATTGATGCGTGGGTACAACCAATCGGAGCAGTTGGCGTTGGGAGTGGGGCGTAAGATGGACATAAAGTGCGATTTTCGTTCGGTCTCTCGCTGCTCCTACAATGAGAGCCAAACTTCGAAGAGTCGCTCCGAAAGGTGGGATAATGTGGAGGAGATTTTCGAGGTGCGTGATCCTCGAAGGTTGCGAGGGAAGCATATATTACTGGTCGATGATGTGCTGACTACGGGAGCGACAATAAGCTCTTGTGCGATGGCTATAGTTCGAGCCTGCGAGGGAGATGTACGCATAAGTATTGCAACTCTTGCGGTATCGCGGCGATTGATGAGCGATATGTAGTGACAGAGTTTTCAAAAAGATATAAACAGCATAGAGGGGTATAGGAAGCCATTTTTGGTCGCTGAGGAGGCGTTATAAACAGAGTTTTCAACATGCGCGCGTAGGTGTGTGTTGGAGGAGTAACCAAAAAGAGCTACTTTTGTGAGATAATCAGAGAATGAGATATGGCAAAAGATTTCAAAAATAACAAAAACAGTGATGCATTTGCGGAGTTGGCACCCGAGGTTATCGGCACTGTGCCACCGCAGGCTGTAGAGTTGGAGGAGGCGGTACTCGGAGCGTTGATGCTCGAGTCGGACAAGATTACCGAGGTGCAGGAGTACCTCACCGAAAAGTCGTTCTACAAGGAGGAGCACCGACTCATCTACCGCGTTATGAACGAGTTGGCACTGGCGCAGCAGCCAATAGACCTCTTTACCGTAACCAATCAACTCAAGTCGAAGCGTGAGTTGAAGAAGGTGGGAGGCGCAAACTACTTGGCGCAACTCACTCAGCGCGTAGGTACTGCCGCGAATATCGAGTTCCACTCGCGAATTATCACCCAAAAACATATTCAGCGCGAGCTTATTCGTGCCTCGAGCGAGATTCAACGTCAATCTTACGATAGTACAATCGATGTTAACGACCTTATCGGCTTTGCCGAGGGTGAGGTGTTGAAGATTACCGAGGGTTATGTAAAGCGTTCGGTGCAGTCGGCAAACGAGATTCTGCGTGCTACAATTCGCCAAATCGAGAAGGCTGCCGAGAATGATTCGCGCTACAGCGGTGTTTGTACTGGCTTCACCGATTTGGATAATGTTACTCTCGGTTGGCAACCCTCTGATCTTATCATTATTGCAGCTCGTCCTGCGATGGGTAAAACCGCATTTACCCTCACTATGGCACGTAATATGGCGGTCGACTACGATGCTCCTGTGGCATTCTTCTCGTTGGAGATGTCCTCGGTGCAGCTTATGACTCGTCTGGTGTGTGCCGAGACCGGAATCAGCGGTCAAACCCTCCGTAGCGGAAAGCTTACCCCTTCGGAGTGGAAGACTCTCGAGACAAAGTCGAAGCCTCTGGGTATGGCTCCGCTCTATATCGATGATACCCCAGCGCTATCTATCTTTGAGTTCCGCTCGAAGGTGCGCCGTATGAAGGCAAACAACGGCATTAAGGTTATTATGGTCGACTACTTGCAGCTGATGACCGCAGCAGGTGCTGGCGATAAGGGTAATCGTGAGCAGGAGGTTGCATTTATTTCGCGTTCGTTGAAGGGTATAGCCAAGGAGTTGGATGTGCCAATCATTGCACTTTCGCAGTTGAGCCGTGCCACCGAGTCGCGTGGAGGCTCAAAGCGCCCGCAGTTGAGTGACCTCCGTGAGTCGGGAGCTATCGAGCAGGATGCCGACCTTGTAGCATTTATCCACCGCCCAGAGTACTATGGCTTCACCGCAGGACCAGGCGAGGAGCCAGTGGAGGGATTGGCAGAGTTTATTATCGCTAAGCACCGTAATGGCTCGGTGGAGGATGTGCGCTTGCGCTTTATCAAGGAGCAGGCAAAGTTTACCAACTGGGATCAGATAAATACAGGTTTCGCTCAGCCATCGATGGAGCAGTACGAGGATATGGAGAGCTCTGCATTCCAATCTTCGTCGGTATCGTCGTTGCAGAATGCCACAAGTAACGAGTTTGCAATGCCTTCGTCTCCGATGAGTAGCGAGGTTCCATTCTAATAGACTACACAATGAAGAAATTTTTCTGTTTCGCAATCTTTGCATTGCTCCTTGCGAGTTGCTCTAACGATGCTACAACCGATAACTTGGCTAGTGGCAGTGGTGAGACATCCCTAACAATAACCCTCCCTAAGACCCGCACTTCGTTGGGGGAGAAGGTTGGAGATGTATATCCCGTACATTGGAGCAAAGGAGATAGAATATCGGTTAATGGTGTAGAGTCATTCGACGCAGAGATTGATGCTACGAATTCGAGCAAGGCCCACTTCTCGTTTGCGACGAGTGTGAGCTATCCTCTCAACATCTTATATCCTTCGGGTACGAAGGTGGTGTTTCCTGCCGAGCAGACCTATGTCGAGGGATCTTTCTCGCAGGGTAGCGCACCAATGTGCGGATATGTTGCTGGTGCAAGCGATGCTGTGTCGTTGAGACACCTCGCTGCGGTGCTACGCCTTCCCGTAAAGGCTCACGCGGAGGGTACATTCTTGCAGAAGATTGTAATCAAGTCGTTGCACGGAGTTAAGCTTGCAGGCGAGTTCTTGGTTGATTGTCAGGGTGCCGCAATCTCCCCTACAAGCAATACGGGTAGCAGTGTAACCTATACTCTGCCAGCAGATTTTGCCCTCTCAACTATACAGGAGAGCCTCTTCCACATTGCCCTCCCGTCGGGTGAACTTGATGAATGTGTGGTGGAGTTTGTGGAGAGTGCCGATAAGAAGATGACCGCCTACTGGAGTGCCGACAAGGTGAAAGCGGGCGTTGTGCGTGAGTTCAAGACGATAATCTACAAGGCGGGTACAAGCCTTGCGCTTACAGCATTGGGAAGCGAGGACGATGCATTGGATATCTATCCTAACCCGTCGGTTCGAGGTTATGTTCGTGATACTGCCGGTAATGGCATCGAAGGCGTGTCGGTTAGTGATGGCTTTACCGTGGTGAGAACCAATGCTGAGGGCTACTATGCGTTGCACGCTTCGAGTGATGCGTGGTATATCTATATCTCAATACCTGCCGAGTTCGAAATACCGCGTGGCGAGTATGGCTTGCCGTGCTTCTATCAGAGGTATGATGTGGCTAAGAAACGCTATGACTTCGAACTTAAACCGCTTGCAGGCGGCAAGGAGAATAAGTTTGCGCTCTTTACTTTAGCCGATATTCACATTACCTCGAGGGCAAAGGCCGACTACTTCAAAAATAGGGTTATATCTCATGTTAATAAACAGTATGATGCCTACGCGCAGCAGGGTATCCCTGCTTATGGAGTGAATCTTGGCGATAATATCACCAACTACTCTTCGGCAAACACCTCGGCGTGGCGCGACGATATCTTGCCAGGACTGGCATTGTCTAAGACTCCAATGTTTTCGGTCTTTGGCAATCACGATTGCATCTTCTTCAACTCGGATAATAAGCTCGATACAGATGAGCATAGTTCGACCTTCAATATCAAGGTGCAGCGCGAATTTGAGGAGATGTTCGGCCCAGTGAATTACTCCTTTGACCGTGGAGATGCCCATATTGTTTGTATGCGAAATATCCTCTATGCGGAGGACCAATCTGGCGATATATCTCGTGGTTTCTCGGCAGAGCAGTACCACTGGTTGAAGCAAGATTTGGCAAATGTTCCTAAGGATAAGATGGCTCTTTTGTGTGTGCATCACCAGATGTACGATAGTACCGACCCATATTGCCAGGAGGTATTAGCACTCTTTGCACAGTACAAGGAGGCTCATATCTTCTCGGGCCACGGACATATCCATCGCAATGTTCGCAATGCCAACCACAACTCCATCTACGAGCATATTAATTGCGCTGTGGCAGGCCCTGTTTGGACCTTCGACCGTTGTGGCGATGGTACTCCGTGTGGCTATCAGATATTTACAGCCGAGGGAACAACGCTTACGGATTGGTACTTTATAAGCCATGTGGAGGGTATCGATACACGCGTCCACCAGATGCACCTATATCGTGGAAATAGCATCACGGGCGCAGAGATTTCGGGAACAAATGCAAATGGAACAAAGGGCTACTACCAGTTCAACTTTGGCGAGAATGTAATCTTGGCAAATGTCTATAATGCCGATAGCAAATGGAATATCGCGGTCTATGAAGATGGCGAGTATTCTGGCAAGATGGAGTTGGCGTCGGGTCTGAAACCTAACTACTCAACCCTAATTGGTGATGGCTCCTACGACAATCCATTCCGCTTTGCCGAAGGTGTAGAGTCGGGTATGGACCTATATATTCCAGGTTTTCATCTCGGGTTGAAGGGTAGAAAAACCTCGCATAGTGGTGCGTGGCAGCTGTGTACTCATATGTACAAGTATGAGTTGAAGAACAAAGATGCCAAGGTGAAAGTCGTAGTGACCGACCGATGGGGCAAAGTATACGAAGAGGAGAATTTTGTTGATGGCACGGTCTATACATTTAGTGAATTATAGTATAGAGTTATGTTTGTAAGGTGTTTTGCGGGAGCTATCGTGGGCATCAAGGCCGTAAAGGTCGATGTTGAGGTTAATGTTGCGGGGGGAGGTATAGGTCTTTTCCTTGTAGGTCTGCCCGACAATGCAGTGAAGGAGAGTGAGCAGCGTATTCGCTCCGCCTTCGAGAACTCGCAACGCCGTATGACCGCCAAGAAGGTGGTCGTAAATCTCGCACCTGCCGACCTTCGCAAAGAGGGTTCAGGCTTCGATTTACCTATTGCAGTAGGTGTCTTGGCAGCCACACAGCAGGTTCTGGATACACGCTTGGCGGATACGATGTTCGTGGGTGAGTTGTCGCTCGATGGAGCAGTAAAACCCGTTAGAGGAGTTCTGCCTCTTGCGGTTATGGCAAAGGAGAATGGCCTCTCCCGTATTGTGGTATCGGCAGAGTGTGCAGCCGAGGCGGCAATAGTCGAGGGGGTAGATGTTGTACCGGTTAGAACCTTGTCGGAGGTTATCGCCTACCTCAATAACGAACTTGATATCGTCCCTGCGGTGGCGCAGATGGAAGATAGTGTCGAGGTGCAGAGCCTCTATGCCGAGGACTTTGCCGATGTGAAGGGACAGCGCGATGTAAAGCGAGCCTTGGAGATTGCAGCTGCCGGTGGTCACAATGTGCTGATGATTGGAGCTCCTGGTTCGGGTAAGACAATGTTGGCGCGCCGTATGCCTACGATTATGCCGCCTATGTCGTTGGAGGAGGCTGTCGAGGCCACGAAGATTCACTCGGTGGCGGGTAAGTTGGGCGAGAATATCGGCTTGATGACAAAGCGTCCGTTTCGCGCACCACATCACCTCACTTCGCAGGTGGCTCTTATTGGAGGTGGCTCTACTCCGCAGCCTGGCGAGGTTAGCTTGGCGCATAATGGCGTGTTGTTCCTCGATGAGTTGCCAGAGTTTGGTCGCAATGTCTTGGAGGTGTTGCGCCAGCCATTGGAGGATAGAATGATTACCATCTCGCGTGCAAAATATAGTGTGGAGTACCCATCGAACTTCACTCTTATTGGTGCGATGAACCCTTGCCCGTGCGGATTCTACAACCACCCGACAAAGGAGTGCTCGTGCCAACCATTTGCCATAAATCGCTACTTTTCGCGCATCTCGGGTCCGCTCTTAGACCGTATTGATATGCATATCGAGGTGGTGCCAGTGTCACTTTCGGAGATAAATGGTGATAAGGTGGAGGAGTCGAGTGCCGAAATTCGTAAGCGCGTGATTGCCGCACGTGAGCTTCAACATCAAAGGTTTAGAGGAACATCAATCCACTCCAATGCGATGATGAACTCTGCGATGCTTCGCACCTTCTGCCCTCTGAGTCGTGAGGTGCGTGCGTTGTTGGAGAATGCAATGAGCAGACTCAACCTTTCGGCTCGAGCCTACGATCGTATCATCAAGGTTGCGCGAACTATTGCCGATTTGGCAGGCTCCGAAAATATCGAGGCGATGCATATTGCCGAGGCGATAAATTATCGTACACTTGATAGAGATAGTTGGGGTAGATAGAGTAAATAATTGGATATGAAGAATTTAAAAGGTATATTCCTATTGGTGGTATTGGCGATGTTGTCGTGCGCGCCCGAGAGTGATAACTACGAAGTGATGCACTATACCTGCGACTTCGAAGGTGCGTATTGGGACGCTAAAGTCGATAGCGATCCGAATGGCAATAACTTGCTGAACGGAACAATCGAAACCGCGTGGCATGATGAAGAGACCGATCTTACAGGAGATGTTGCAGACCCTTATGGCGGTTGGTGGTGCAGCTCGGCACTCTCGAATCATTGTAGCAAAGATTTGCAGAATGATGGTAATGAGTATAAGCAGCTCTGCACTTATGTAGATGGTGCCTATTCCGGCAAAAACTTTCTTATATGCAACTGCTCTTTCGGAGGTGTAGAACTCTCGTTCAAGAGCAAAACAAGCTATATTGAGAGTATGATGGTGGCAAATACTACCTACTCCTATGAAGTGGTAGTCAATGGCAATCATATAGCAGACCCTCTTGCTAATAATCAATCTATATGGATCGAGGCAAAGGGATATCTGAATGGCTCTGACGAGGTGCAGGCAACAGCGACCTTCTACCTCTATAAAAATGGCAAACCGGCATTTGAAGGTTGGAGCGAGTGGGCGATAGCTTCATCAATGGCGCGAATTGACAAACTCGTTTTAGATGTAAAGTGGGATGGTTCAGATGACTACCCTGCATACTTTGCGGTCGATGATATAATGGTTGTTCGCCAGGAGGAGAAAAAGTGATCAATTTCAACACAAATAAATCAATAAAAACTATGAGAAAAATCTATTCTATGTTGCTTGTTGTAGCGGTAGCTATGATGAGCGTAGGTTGCGCTGAGAAGAAGTCGCAGCCACAGGAGTTGTCATTCACTCAGCTTATGGAGCAGTCGTCACCTGAGCAGGTGGAGGCCTGGTATAATGGCGCTTCGCGTCTCGATGCAGAGTACACCAAGGCTCACGCTGCAGAGTTGCGTGCACAGAAGAAGTTGCTCGTTTTCGACCTCGATGGTACATTGTCGAACCACCGCTCTCCAATGCCTGAGGCAAATCGCGCATTGCTCGATGAACTCGGCAAGAAGTACGATTTGGTGATGTGTGGCGCAGGAAATGCCCCTCGCGTCTATAAGCAGATGGAGCAGTATCCTATCAACATCGTAGGTAACTACGGTATGCAGCACGCAACAGTCGAGAATGGCGAGTTCAAAATCACCAAGGAGGTTGTAAGCGAGGTTGATAAGACCTTCTTCCGCGAAAAGACCGACTACTTGCGCGAGAAGTATGGCTACACCGAGTATGATGGCGAGCCACTCGAGTTCCACAAGACCGGTATGGTGACATTTGCACTCCTCGGCACCAAGGCAGCAAAGGAGAAGAAGCACGTCTTTGATCCAGACCGCGCAAAGCGCCGCGTGATGTATCCAGAGGTGTTGGAGATCTTCAAGGACTACACCGTATTTATCGGAGGTTCATCTTCGTTCGACATCGTGGGCAAGCAGTACAACAAGTACGATGCAACTTTGGAGTATGCAAAGATGCACGGCTACACCAAGGAGCAGGTGCTCTTTATGGGTGACGATATGGGTGATGGCGGTGGTGACAGCCACGTGCGCCTCGGTGGTATCGACTATATCCACGTCCTCGACTACACCAAGACACCAGAGCTTTTGGCCTTCTTGTTAGAGTAGTAATCTGTCTAACAAGTCTCTTTTGGCTCTGCCTTGTCCGTAAAATGCTCATTTACGCTAATTACGGTAATGATGCAAAAAAAAGTGTGTCCAAAACTTATTGGACACACTTTGCTGTTTCTTATCCGATAGGTGAAAAGTCCTCTTTGCTGACTCCGCAAATTGGGCAAGTCCAATCCTCTGGAATATCCTCGAACGGTGTTCCCGGTGCGATGCCGCTGTCGGGGTCACCTACTGCTGGATCGTAGATCCACGCACATACTGTACAAACATACTTTTTCATAGTTCAATATTTAAGGTTATTAGTCTATTCTATCTTAATGCAATCTCCGAAGAACCGATAAGGTTGCCATCCATATAGAGTGCAATCTTGTAGGTTCCAGGAATAAAGCCGCTACCTTTGTAGTAGATGCTCACATCCACATCCTCATTCTGATAATCGACCTCACGTGCTGCCGAGTAACCCTTCTTCGAGCCTTGGAACATAAATGTAGGCATATCCTCGGTAGAGAGTAGATAGCCGTCAGGCGATGTAATGCAGAGGTAGATGTTGCGGTTGCCAGTCTTAGCCAACTCGTTGGCTCCAACGGTGAAATCTACACGGAGGGTGGTGGCATTCTTCACGCGCGAAGTTACCCTATCGTTGGCAGTGAGTGCCACGAGTGTGATGTCGCGAGCGCGAAGCACCGAACCCTGTGCTACCTTGTTCTGCAACTCCGATGCACGCTCCTCGGCAACTGCAGCACGCAACTTCTCGGTAGAAATCTCCTTACGAAGCGATACATTCTCTGCCGAAACCTTCTTGTTGATGGTGTTGAGCGAGTCGATTTGGCGAAGATAGCTCTTCATTACAGCGCGGAGCGTTCCAACCTCCTTCTGATACTCGCGCATCTTGTTGTAGTTCCAGCGGCGCTCACGCTTGAGCTGCTCGACCATCTCGTTGGCCTTAGCCAACTGCGCAGCAATGGTATCATTCTGATACTTCAGATTGTCGTACTCGTTAATCAGCGATGTTAGATTGTTCTGGATAGTGTCGCGGTCTGCCTTCAAGAGCTCGTAGTCCAACTGCTGCTGGCGGTTGAGGTTGAAGTAGAGCACCGACAAACCTGCCAAAATCACAGCGAGCAAGATTATCACAACGCGGTAGCCTTTAAGAGATTTCTTGACCGCTTCATTCTCCTCTCTTTCGTAGTCGTAACCCTCCTCAGGGTTGTATTCATACTTATTCTCTTCCATAATTGTTAGATGTTTTGTGCAAATATAACGATTTTCAATGAATATCAACCACAATAGTCGATAGTTATTTCAAGTATGCCTGGTGTGTGTTGCCATTTACAAGGCGAGGATTGCGGAGTCGTATATTTATAAACACCCCTTTTCCTCCCTCTGAATCGCACTCCAATATCTTATTCTCCTTTACAACATTGTGATTGCTAAATCCTGCATTTAGATTTGTTACATAGGAGTTGAATGTACCCTCAGCCTTGAATATTATATGCTTCTCTCCACGCTTCGAGTACCAATAGGCGAAACAGTTGGTGAAGAAACTCTGCACCCCTTTTGCGATACGGAATGCGGTGGCAAACTCATCGCTGTAACAGAAATCGTAGAAGTTGTTGCCTCGCTCGTCAACAAATCCGCAACTCGATGCGTAATTAACATTATTTCCGAAATATAGAGGATGAATATTTCGCAAACAGTTAGCCTCCGATTTAATAAGAAAGCCTGTGTGGACACCTCCAATACGCATATTTGTAAATGTATTGTCGAAGCCTTCGACCAATACTCCAATCGAGCGCTCTTCGCTGCATCCTACGATATTTACCCCACTGATATCGCAATCCGATGAGCCACTATTCACACCTCGCTTAATGTGGAGTCCAATCATTGCCCTCTTAATTGAGCAGTTGCGGACAGCTGTTTCGCGACCACTATCTATTGATATAGCCTTGGCTACATTATTACCATCAATAATACCCCCTTCGAGGTAGTAGTTACTTCCGGGTGTGGTTATATTATTCGCTCTGTTTTTGCCTCCCAGGCGAATCATCGCTTCGCTATGATTCCATCCCTCGGCAGCGCGAATTATGGCGTAGGCTGAGAGCGAAAGCGATACGCTCATTTTCGGGTCTGCGGGGGTGATAATGGGTTTCGATATCACATACTCGCCATCAGGGAAGAAGATCGTGCGATTCGGATTTTCGTCGATTATGCGCTGCAATGCATCGCTAACATCTCCTGAACGCCATTCCTTAGCCTTGATGTGTTCGGTGACTACAATATAGTGTGATTTGCTCTTTGCCGAAGATGTAAAACTCACTAATAGTGCCAATATTGCCACAGTTGCTTTGGCTATGTTCTTCATAATTCTCTACTCTTTCTATCTATTTAATCTTGCTTGTCAGTGGATAGCGCAAACCTTTGTACCTGCGAAGGTATGCTCTAATCTCGCCAACGCGTACCGGCGATGCAAGCATTACGGGAATCTTATTCTCATCGTTGGTGATCCAGATGAAGAACTCGGTGCCGTCTGTAAACGAGAACTCCTCCGAAGAGCCTAAGGTGCAGGCGAACTTCATTGTGTCGAAGCGTCCCATTTTAGGAACTTTTAGCTCCTCACGCCCGATATACCTATAACGAAGATGGCGAATGGTGTCCTCCAAAACCATATCGAGGCGGCGATGCTCACCCTCGCGGAACGACTCCAAATCTATCGAGCGCAGGTTGAAGTAGAGCGATACGGCATCCATACTCTCGGGTGTTAGCTCCATAGTCTTGGTTCTAGGGGTGTTCTGTCGTCTTTGAGACCAGGTATGCACCCTCATCAACTCCCAGTCGTAGCGATAGTTGCTGCGGAAGGTGTAATCATCCTCCTTTAGGTCGCTCTCGAATCGCTGAGTTTGCAGCGTCTCCCTATCCACCCAGATGTTGTAGGTGTCGTTCATATCAAAGAACCAACGGAAAAATGGCAGTGTGCGACCATTGCCCGTAACGCGATAGACCTCCTTGTTGTTGAGGGTGTCGAGTTTTGTCGAAACCGTAACCTCTCCCGCCTCTATATTGGGTACCAATTTGGCACGGTAGGCAGCGCGGTAGTACAACTCCTCTCCCTCCTGAAAGAGTTGTGCCGAGGCGGTTGTTACCCCCACAACGAGCAACAACACAAATATCGCACCTTTTGGAACTCTCTCCATAGCTATTAAACGAATATAAGCTATTTATATTATATATGTATTACGAAATCTCCGAAAAGTCGCTCTTGTGTGTGGGTGCATACCTATCTCGCAAATCTCGCAACGAGAGATGACGCGCATCTGCAAGCTCGGCATCAACGCCCAATATTGCAATTGCCACCTCCTGCGCTAACTGTAGAATCTGATTGTCGTAGGTCGGGTTTGCAATCTTTAGATCGAACGCCTCACCACTCTGCATCGTACCATTTATATCGCCTGCGCCACGAAGTTTTAAGTCCAACTCCGCCAACTCGAAGCCATCGGTCGTTTGGCACATCGCCTCCAAGCGCTTGCTCGACTCCTTCGATAGCTTCTCGTCCGACATAAGCACGCAGTAGGACTGCTCCTTGCCTCGACCTACGCGACCTCGCAACTGGTGCAACTGCGCCAAGCCAAAGCGCTCTGCCGATTCGATGACGATAACCGTAGCATTCGGAACATCGACTCCCACCTCGATAACAGATGTTGCTACAAGAATATGTGCCTGACCACTCTTGAACTCCTCCATCGATTGTTGCTTATCCTCGGGCTTCATCTTTCCGTGGCATACCGCCACACGATATTGTGGTAGAGGGAAGTCGCGCACAATAGCATCGAAGCCCTCCTGCAAGGAGAGGTAGTCCATCTTCTCCGACTCCTTGATAAGCGGATAGACCACATAAACCTGGCGACCACGAGCAATCTGACTACGCATAAAATTCTGCAATGTCAGTCGCCCCGATTCGTAGTAATGGTAGGTCTTAATTGGCTGACGACCAGGAGGTAATCCCTTGATGACCGAGACGTCCAAATCTCCATATAGCGTCATCGCCAAAGTTCGCGGAATTGGTGTAGCGGTCATCACAAGGATATGGGGAGGTTGGGCATTCTTAGTCCACAATCTTGCTCGTTGCTCCACGCCAAAGCGATGTTGCTCGTCAATAATCACAAGTCCTAAGTTCGAGAACTTTACTCTGTCCTCAATCAAGGCGTGTGTTCCCACCAAAATATCTATCTCTCCCGCCTCCAAGGCTGCAAGAATCTCTCTGCGCTCCTTGGTTTTGGTTGTACCCGTCAATATCGCAACACGTACTGGCACCCCCTCGCACATCTTGGTTATAGAGGCGTAGTGCTGACGCGCCAAAATCTCGGTTGGCACCATCATACACGATTGGAAGTCGTTGTCACCAGCCAAGAGCATCGACAACAGTGCCACAACTGTCTTTCCGCTACCTACATCGCCCTGTAGGAGGCGATTCATCTGAATACCCGATACTGTGTCTTGGCGAATATCGCGCACTGCCTGCTTCTGGCCTTCGGTTAGCTCGAACGGTAACTTGGTGTGGTAGAAAATGTTGAACTTATCTCCCACCTTCGGGAATATAAAGCCATCTCTGCGTCCCGTACGCTCCGAACGGCGTGCCTGGATATTGAGCTGAATGCCGAAAAGCTCATCGAATTTCAGTCGGTATTGTGCTTGTCGTAGCTTCTCGGGCGATTGCGGAAAGTGGATATTGTAGAGAGCCTCTTCGAGCGACATCAAACCATATTTACGAACGATATATTCGGGCATATACTCCTTGATATGGCCTCGCACAACGCCCCATAACGAGCAGATGATATTGTACATACCCTTGGCTCCGAGCGTAGTCGAGAGCTTCTCGGTGGTGGAGTAGATGCCTTGCAGACCACTCTCAACCTTGCGCGAAAGGGCCTTCTCTACAACCTCTATTTCGGGGTGAATAAGCGACATCTCCCCTCGGAAGAAGGAAGGGCGACCAAAGACGATATATTCGCGGTTAGGTTCGATTATTCTCTCAATCCACTTGATACCTCGGAACCAAATTAGCTCCACACGTCCTGTCTCATCGGCGCAATAGACCGAGAAACGCTGTTTTCGTCCCTCGCCTGCAAACGACTTACCAATAACGCGAACACGCAGCTGGATATATGCCGAGGTGTTATCCTCGGTCACTTCGCGTACTTTATAGGTGCGTGAGCGGTCGATATAGCGAAATGGGAAGTGGTAGAGCATATCGCGCATAGTGACAATGCCAAGCTCCTTTTCGAGCAACTTGGCACGTACCTCGCCTACACCCTGTACAAACTTTATCGAACTATCGAGCATACTTCCCATAGTGCAAAGATAACAATCTAATTGAGAAATTAAGAAAAAAATAGTATCTTTGCACTCTAATAGGTCTATTTTTTGCAAAAAAAGTCGGTTTTATGTTGGATATTGTAAAAAAAGGCTTAAATTTGTTAGTTGGAAAGCAAACTACTAAGAGAAAAAGAACACAATTTTCAATCATTTAATAACTAAAAACAATTTTGCTATGACAAATGTAAAGCGCGTCTATTTCTTCGGTAACAAAGAGGCCGAGGGAAATGGCAAGATGAGAGAGTTGCTCGGTGGTAAGGGTGCAAACCTCGCCGAGATGAACCTTATCGGTATTCCTGTACCTCCAGGATTTACTATCACAACAGATGTTTGTACAGAGTATTACCAGCACGGTCAGGCTGCTGTTATCGAGATGCTCCGTCCAGATGTTGAGGCTGCTATCAAGCGTGTTGAGGCTTTGACTGGTCGCAAGTTCGGTGACAAGGAGTTGCCACTCCTCGTATCGGTTCGTTCGGGTGCTCGTGCTTCGATGCCAGGTATGATGGATACTATCCTCAACCTCGGTATGAACGATGAGGCTGTTGAGGCTGTTGCTCAGTTGTCGGGTAACCCACGTTTCGCTTGGGACTCGTACCGCCGTTTCGTACAGATGTACGGTGACGTTGTTCTCGGTATGAAGCCAGTTTCGAAGGAGGATCAGGATCCATTCGAGGTTATTATCGACGAGTTGAAGGAGGAGCGCGGTGTTGAGATGGATACCGACCTCTCGACTGAGGATTTGAAGGTTTTGGTTGCAAAGTTCAAGGCTGCAGTTAAGGAGCAGACCGGTTCGGACTTCCCAGTAAACCCTTGGGATCAGCTCTGGGGTGCTATCTGCGCAGTATTCGGATCGTGGATGAACGAGCGTGCTATTCTCTATCGTAAGTTGAACAATATCCCTGCAGAGTGGGGTACAGCAGTAAACGTTCAGGCAATGGTATTCGGTAATATGGGCGATAGCTCGGCTACTGGTGTTGCTTTCTCGCGTGACGCTGCTACAGGTGAGAATATCTTTAACGGTGAGTACCTCATCAACGCACAGGGTGAGGACGTTGTGGCTGGTATCCGTACTCCACAGCAGATCACTATCGAGGGTTCGCGCCGTTGGGCTAAGGCTCAGAACATCTCTGAGGAGGAGCGTGCTGAGAAGTACCCTTCACTCGAGGAGGTTATGCCTGAGGTTTACAAGGAGCTCAACGACATTCAGCACCACTTGGAGGAGTATTTCACCGATATGCAGGATATCGAGTTCACTATCCAGGACGGTAAGTTGTGGATGTTGCAGTGCCGTAACGGTAAGCGTACCGGTGCAGCGATGGTGAAGATTGCTATGGATATGTTGGCAGAGGGCTTGATCGACGAGAAGACCGCAGTTTTGCGTTGCGAGCCTGAGAAGCTCGACGAGTTGCTCCACCCAGTATTCGATAAGACAGCTATCAAGAATGCAAAGGTTGTAGTTAAGGGCTTGCCTGCTTCGCCAGGTGCTGCTACTGGTCCAGTTGTATTCTTCGCTGACGATGCTGAGAAGGTATTGGCTGAGACAGGTCAGAAGGCTATCTTGGTTCGTATCGAGACTTCGCCAGAGGATTTGAAGGGTATGCTCGATGCAGCAGGTATCTTGACTGCTCGTGGTGGTATGACTTCGCACGCTGCTGTAGTTGCTCGTGGTATGGGTAAGTGCTGCGTTTCGGGTGCTGGTGAGTTGAATATCGACTACAAGACTCGCACTATCGAGATCAATGGCTTGACTATCAAGGAGGGCGATTGGATTTCGTTGAACGGTTCGACTGGTGAGGTTTACCTCGGTCAGGTTGCAACTCAGGAGGCTTCACTCGATGGCGACTTCGGTAAGTTGATGGAGTTGGCTGGCAAGTACGCAGTATTGAAGGTTCGCGCTAACGCAGATACTCCACGTGACGCTGAGCAGGCATTTGCATTCGGTGCTGAGGGTATCGGTCTTTGCCGTACAGAGCATATGTTCTTCGAGGGTGACCGTATCAAGGCTATCCGCGAGATGATTTTGGCTGATGATGAGGCTGGTCGCCGTGTAGCTTTGGCTAAGTTGCTCCCTATGCAGCGTGGTGACTTCGAGGGCTTGTTCAAGGTTATGAAGGGTTACCCAGTGATCGTTCGTTTGCTCGATCCACCATTGCACGAGTTCGCTCCACACACCGAGAAGGAGCAGAAGGAGATGGCTGAGGAGATGGGTATCTCATTCGAGAAGGTTGCAGCAAAGGTTGAGGCTTTGCACGAGGTTAACCCAATGCTCGGTCACCGTGGTTGCCGTCTTGGTAACACCTATCCAGAGATTACCGAGATGCAGGCACGCGCTATCATCGAGGCTGCAATGAATGTTAAGGCTTCGGGTATACCTGTAAAGGTTGAGATTATGGTTCCACTCGTAGGTAACCACAAGGAGTTGCGCTACCAGAAGGCTGTAATCGATCGTGTTGCTAACGAGGTATTCGCAGAGCGTAACGATAAGATCGACTATATGGTAGGTACAATGATTGAGGTTCCACGTGCTGCTGTAACTGCTAATCAGATTGCAGAGGTTGCAGAGTTCTTCTCGTTCGGTACTAACGACCTTACTCAGATGACTCTCGGTTTCTCTCGTGACGATATCGCTAAGTTCCTCCCTGTATACCTCGACAAGAACATCATCAAGGCAGATCCATTCAAGGTTCTCGACCGCAATGGTGTAGGTCAGTTGGTTCGTGAGGCAGTTCAGAAGGGTCGTTCGACTCGTCTCGACCTCAAGTGCGGTATCTGCGGTGAGCACGGTGGTGAGCCATCGTCAGTAGAGTTCTGCCACTACGCTGGTTTGAACTATGTAAGCTGCTCTCCATTCCGTGTACCTATCGCACGTTTGGCTGCTGCTCACGCTGCATTGAAGTAGAAACTTCTTATGATAAGCCGCAATCTGCGGTGTAATGAAAGGCTGCAAAATTTTTGCAGCCTTTTTTGCATTAAACGGTGATGGCCCATTCTGCTTTTGGCCTGATGGAAACTTTGCTGTCATCTGCTTAAACTCCATTTTTTGGGTAGGATAGTCCGAAAAAACAGCTCAGAGCTATCTGTGTGGCTATTGGTGTGGTTTATAAAAAATAAATCTTTTGAATGATTTTAGTTACATTCTTTTATGAAAAAGAAAAAAATAGTTAAAAAATATCATAAAAAGTTTGCAGGTAAATAAAAATGCAGTATATTTGCATCACAAATGTGGGGTTCTCCCACTTGCTCATTAACCTAACTAACCTAACATCAGGTGTCCGAAAGTTTCCCAGACCTTCGGACACCACTCTTTTATGGGTAGTGTTAAAAAATCATACGGCAAACTATTTTTCTTTACAACTAAAATAACTAACTTTGTGGCAATATATATTATATTGCCAAATATGTCATCATATCACACGCCAGTCTTGCTCGAAGAGTCTGTGGAACTCCTCGATATTAAAAGTGACGGAACATACGCCGACCTTACATTCGGAGGTGGAGGTCACACTCGTCGAATCCTCGAAGATTTGGGCGAGGGTGGAGCGTTGTACTCCTTCGACCAGGATCGCGATACCTTGGCAAATGCCCCCGAGGATGATAAGTTCCACTTCGTGGAGAGCAACTTTCGTTTCTTGCGTTCGGCACTCCGCCTGCGCGGTGTTACGGAGGTGGATGGCATCTTGGCTGATTTGGGAGTGTCATCCCACCACTTCGATGCCAAGGAACGAGGTTTCTCGTTCCGTGGTGATGCGCCTCTCGATATGCGAATGAATCAGCGCGGTGGTCGCACTGCTGCCGACATTGTAAATAACTACTCGGAGGAGGAGTTGGCTTCGATATTCTCGCAGTATGGCGAGCTGGATACCACTTGGAAGATTGCTGCGTGCATTGCGCGTGCGCGAGCGAACGAGGAGATTAAGACTACGGCACAGCTGGTGAAGGCGGTTGCTCCTTGCACCCCAAAGAAGGACGAGTCGAAGTTCCTTACAAAGCTCTTCCAGGCGTTGCGTATCGAGGTTAATGGCGAGATGGAGGCGTTAAAGATGGCTTTGGAGCAGGCTCTCAAGGTGTTGAAGCCAGGTGGTCGCTTGGTGGTTATCTCCTATCATTCGCTGGAGGATAGGCTTGTGAAGAACTTTATGCGTAGTGGAAATTTCGAGGGCAAGGTTGAGAAGGACTTTTTTGGTCGTGCAACCACACCATTCGAGATTGTAACGCGCAAACCTGTTGTTCCCACTCCCGAGGAGCTGGAGGCAAACCCACGTTCACGCTCGGCAAAGTTGCGTGCAGCGATAAAACTATAACCCTATGGCAAAGTACGATGAGAGTGAATACTTCACCGACTCGCAAGAGGAGGTTGCCGAGCGCGAAGCCCAGGAGGCTCTGCGCCGTATGGTACGTACCGAGATAAGGCGCGTGCAGACGGGTGCTGCCGATTCGGATATTGCCGATGATATAGCACGCGAAGAGGAGGAGCGTAAGAAGGAGAGTAAGAGGAGGCGAAAGCCAAACTGGGTTGCAAATATAGAGCGATTTTTTACGGGTGATATTTTGTTGGCCGAGCAGGCCGATAGAGCCTATCACCTACTGACACTCTTGGGTGTGGTGTTTTTGTTGAGTATATTCACAATCTTTGGAGCTTTCCAGCAGGATTTGCGCCGTAATGTGCTCCAGAAGGAGGTGGCCCTACTCAAGGAACGAGCAATCCGTATCTCGGAGCAGCGAATGCAACAAACATCCCATTCAGCGATACTCAGGGAGTTGACGAGGCGAGGTATTGGGATTGAGGATCCCAAGAATCCACCAACCGTGTTGAAATAGACAGAACTATGGACGAACAGCGATACGAACTAAAGAGAGATATAGCGAGACGTATCAAGATACTGCACATTTTCTTTATATGTGTGGTATGCTACTTCTTGGTTCATATCGTGGTATTTATCTTCTGCGATACGAAGTTGTCGGAAGATTTTGCCAAGTTGCGCGATACTCATCTACTCTCTGTACAAAAGATTCCGGCACGTAGAGGTACGATATACTCTCGTAATGGCGATGTCTTGGCAACATCCATCAATCGCAAGACGATACGTATAGATTTTGGTTGCGAGCGATTCCGCAATATGGGTTTCGAGAAGTTCGAGAAGGAGGCTTCCATTTTGGCAAAGAATCTTGCCGACTACCTTGGCGATAGAAGTGCCAAGGAGTATTATGATGAGATTATCGCTAACAACAAAAAGATTATAACCTACAAGAGCTACATCAGGGTGACCAAGGCTAAGGGGTGGAAGTTCTGGGAGAGTGACCGCATTGATACGCTGCGAACTACATCTCTCAAAAAAGGTCCTCGCAATCTTCGCCTATTCCGCGATGTTGACGAGAATGAGTGGCGAGTTATCAAGCAGTTCCCGTTGTTGAACAAGGGTATAACCTATAGCACCGAGGATCACGATTATCGTGTCTATCCCCAGGGTAATATAGCGTTGCGTACGATAGGCCGTATGGAGCATCATCGCGCCTATGGCACAGAGTCGGCAATGCGCGACACCCTTGCAGGACACGATGGCAAGCAGCTAATGCAGCGAATAGCCGGTGGCTACAAGACTCGAGTTCTCGACAAAAATAATGTGGAGGCACAAGATGGCTACGATGTGGTGACTACTCTCGATGTAGATGTTCAAGATGTCGCGGACAATGCTCTGCGCCAACAGTTGTTGGCTCAGAATGCGGAGTGGGGAACCACTATTGTTATGGAGTGTGCTACGGGCGATATTTTGGCGATGGCGAATCTAAAACGAGAGGGTAACACTTGCGTTGCGGTGCAGAACTACGCTATTGGAGGGCCAGTGAACCCAGGCTCGTCCTTCAAGTTGGTGTCGGCTATGGCTCTGCTCGAGCACGGAGTACCTACTTCGCAGAGGTACCATTCGGGACTCGGCAAGCGCATAGAGGTGGGTGGAGCGATAGGTGCAAAGGTGCAAGATTCACACGCCATAGGAAAGGAGACGGGAGGTGTGATAGATATGCGCCGAGCATTTTCGGAGTCGGCGAATGTCTACTTCACAAAGGCCGTGTTCGAGAAGTTTGGTGCAAAGCCAGTGGAGTTCTCCGACTTCTGTCGCAAGATGCATCTGCACGAAACTGTCGGCTTGGAGGAGTGGGGAGCACAGAAGAAACCGCTGCCACACCTCGACCGAAGACACCATTCACGCATAAATGCCCTTGTGAATATGGCATATGGCTATGGTTTAGAGGTTACGCCATTGCACACCTTGGCACTATATAATGCGGTAGCAAATGGTGGAAAGATGGTTGCACCACGCCTTGTTTTGCGTACCGAGCGAGATGGCGAGGTGGTGAGCGAGGCTCCAATCAGAGTCATAGATAAGCAGATTTGCTCGAAGTCTACAATCGATACTCTACGTTCGTTTATGGAGGATGTGTCGCGCAAGGGTACTGCAGCCGAGTACTTTGGCGAGAAGAGGTGTTCGTTCCGCACGGGCTCAAAGACAGGAACAGCGCAGGTGGATAGCGAGATTGGCGGCGTGCGTTATAAACAAGGCGATGGCTACTACTATGGCTCGATGGTGACCTACCTACCTGCCGATAACCCTCGCTATACGATTATGACTGCCATTTTCACTAAGCGACAAACGGGTAAGTTCTACTATGGAGCGAGCCTGACAGGCCCGATACAGAAGGAGGTGGCAACATTCCTCTACAATCGTACCTATACCGAGCCTCTTGCCGAGGGCGAGGCGTTCGTAGAGGAGTTGAAGGGTGGTAATATCGCAAATATGCGTAAGGTGGCTGCCGAGTATGGCGATAAATACACCCCCGAAGGACGTAGTGGTTGGGGCAGAAGCTCTAAGGGCGAGGGGGGTGCACTCCATATCTCGCAGTTAGATACCAACGAGGGTTTGGTTCCCGATGTGAGGGGTATGGGACTTGAGGATGCTATCTATATCCTCGAACGAAGTGGTTTGAGGGTTGAGATTGTTGGCTGTGGCAAGGTCGTAAAGCAGAGTCTTGCACCAAATAGCGAGATTGCCAAGACAAATAGAGAGATTAAAATAGAGTTACAATGATACTTTCCGAACTATTAAAAGGTGTAACATATAAGGAGTTGAGGGGTAATGGCGATGTTGCAGTCGCAGGATTGACATACGACTCTCGCACCGTAGGCGAGGGCTACTGTTTCTTTGCGGTGGCAGGTACTGCGGTCGATGGCCACAACTTTATCGGCAAGGCTATCGAGGCGGGTGCAAAGGTTGTTGTATGCCAGCATATCCCTGCGGAGGTTGCCGACAAAGATGCAACTTTTGTGGTGGTGGAGGATACCAACACCGCAATGGGTGTTATCGCTTCGAACTTCTATTGCAACCCATCGCACGAGTTGAAGGTGGTGGGTGTAACGGGTACAAATGGAAAGACCACTATCGCTACACTCCTCTACGATTTGGTGCAGTCGATGGGCTACAAGGCGGGACTTATCTCGACTGTGGTGTATAAGGTGGGGGCAAGAGAGACTGTTTCGACTCATACCACACCCGATGCTATTCGACTCAACGCTATGATGCGTGAGATGATCGATGAGGGGTGCGACTACTGCTTTATGGAGTGCTCTTCGCACGCCATAGTGCAACAGCGCATTGGTGGTTTGCGCTTTGTGGGCGGACTCTTTACTAATATTACCCACGAGCACCTCGACTATCATAAGACTTTTCCCGAGTATATCCGTGCCAAAAAATCGTTCTTCGATGCCTTGCCAAAATCGGCCTTTGCATTGGTAAATGGCGATGATAGAAATGGTGAGGTGATGTTGCAAAACACCAAGGCTTCGCGCCATACATTCTCGTTGCAAAGAATGGCAAACTTCCGTGCCAAGGTGGTGGAGATGATGGTCGAGGGTATGGAGCTTCGCATCGATGGTAAGGAGGTGTGGGTGCAGTTCCTCGGACGCTTCAATGCCTATAATCTCTTGTCGGTCTATGGCACAGCGGTGTTGCTCGGCTTCGACAAGGAGGAGGTTTTAGCGCATCTGAGTATGTTGCGCCCTGTGAGTGGCCGCTTTGAGACTGTGGTGGCAAAGGACGGCACAACAGCGGTGGTAGATTTTGCCCATACGCCTGATGCACTCGAGAATATTATCAATACGATTGACGAAATTCGTACCGAGGGGCAGAGACTCTTGGTGGTGTGTGGCTGCGGTGGTGATAGAGATAAGACCAAGCGCCCTGTGATGGGTGGTATGGCAGCAAAGATGGCGGATGTGGCGATATTCACTTCGGACAACCCTCGCACTGAAAATCCAGAGGATATTCTCCGAGAGATGGAGTCGGGCGTTGAGGCTGGCGACAAGTACCTTAAAATCACCGACCGCCACGAGGCAATCAAGACTGCTGTGATGTTGGCGGAGCCTCGTGATATTATCTTGTTGGCAGGCAAAGGTCACGAGGATTACCAGTTTATCGGCACCGAGAAGTTGCCATTCAACGATAAGAGTGTCGTAAAGGAGTATTTTGAGAAATTTGGAAGATAAAAATGGCATAGAATGGCAACGAATGGCATGCGTTCGCTTACGCTCACTGAATGGCATTTAATGGCAAAGATATGGATATAACAAGACAAAGCAATAACATATATCGCAATCTTATTGCATATCGCAAAGCGGTGGTTATATACGATTTAACCTACCACTTCTGCGAAAGATTTATTGCCATGGGCGACCGCACCAAAGACCAGATGATACAAGCGGCTCGTTCGGGTAAGCAGAATATTGTC
>JAZOWM010000074.1:0-8332 GCA_045659225.1 Alistipes sp. | reverse complement strand
CGTCTTGGCGTAGTCGGGAAATGTCTGAGCCACCTCCTCGAACGACATCTCCTTCCACTCGTCGCTCAAAACATCCTTGCTCTGATAGCGATTTGGCTCATTTGGGAATAGACGCTTGTGGGCGGCTAACTCCTTTTCGTTAAATAGGTTGAAGTACCACGATGGCCGAATAAGACGACTACCCCACACCAATACGTGGCCGTGCATCTGAATCCCCTTTTGCTCGCAGAATTCTACCAACTGATCCGTCGAAGGACGACGCCAATGCGACTGGTCGTATGGCTCTTTGCAGTTGTTCCAAAACTCCTCGGTGTCGCGATATTCGGTTGCGAAGCGAGGCTTGCCCTGCTCCAACTCGAACTCTCGCCAATAGAAAGGTATTGTAGCACGATTGAAGAGTGTGCCAAAAAGTTCTTTATAACGGTCGTTACGCTCCTTTGATCCAAGCTGATTGAAGTTGAAGATATGCGCACCAAAGATAAATTCGTGCGAAATCTGCTCAATCTTTACATCTCGTTTGCGACCAATATTTTCGAGTACCAACTCGCCATCGGCCTTGCGATACTTCTCGATATCTGCGTCGATACGAGTCTGCTCCTCAGTGTTCCAAATCTTCCAATACGCCTCGCTCATATAGCCTTTTGTATCCTCGGCGTGTGAGCGTGGAAAGAGTGGCTGTGCTTGGGTGCTGATGGCTACGGTTGCCAATATAACCGTTATAATAGCTCTCTTCATCTTAGTAGTTGATAACCTTCAATACCTCACCATTATCCTCGGCTACGGCGCGCTTCCACTTCTCCGAGTAGCCCGACTGCTTGATCTTGTCAGGGATGTTCTTGCCATTGCCATTGTCGATAAAGCCCTTCTCATTCTCAGCCTTCTCGTTACCATCGATATACTTGACGAGCAGATATTTGTCGAGCGAATCCCACTTCTCGAACAAGTTTTGAGCTGTTACAGTCGAATAGTCAGTAAGCAATTTTTGAGCCTTTTTAGGCGAGAGGGTTGCAACCTTTGCATCAACCTTCTCAACCTCCTTCAACTTCTCGTTTTCCCACTTATCAACCTCCTCGCGCACACGCTTACCAATGATATTGTAGCGCAAGTATGCAAAGTTGGCAATACGGTTTGTAACCCAGAACATCGAGCTATCCGAGTAGTGCAACAGAGAGCCATTCTTCTCGTCCAAGCACCAAGGCACCTCGGTAGTGTTACAATAGATTGGTGTCAAAGGCGAAGTCGCAGCATCGTCAGTGCCAAACCAAAGAATACCAGCCTTACCCTCGCGAGCCTGGCCGCAGAGCCAAAAGCCTGTCTGCTGGGTAGCTGTAGCACGCTCGTTGCAATACTCTACGCCATCAACCTTGAAGTACATTGGTCGCCAACGATATGGACACTCATTGCCGCCTGCACCGATGTCGGTGGTCATATCCATTGGAGTACCCTCGTAGTGGTCGCGCATAGCATCGAACAACTGCTTTGGCGAAACCTTCTGTGTTGGCTTCACCCACAACGGCATACGATTCTTTGGATTGTAACCCATTGCGTAGTCGGTGTATTGGTCCATACCCTCGGCTACAGTGCGGAAGAATGCCCAAACACGAGCCTCACAAGCGCGCAAGCCACTGAAATCGAGTGGAGCATAGGCATCGCAGAACGAGAACTCCTCGTCCTTACCATTGAAGTAGCCCATCTCGCGAGCGAACGAAATAACATCTGGCGCATAGAGGCAGTTCTTATTGTCGTTGAGCGGGAAGGTTGTGATTCGAGCCTGATTGGCATGTCCCGAAACGTATCCATCAGGAATGCGGCGAGCAACCCATACAATACCCTTGCGAGTATTATTGCCCTTATCGTCAAGCTTTGAGCCCTTGCCGATAAGCTCCATAATCCACGCCTCCTCCTTGTCGACTATCGAGAATGATTCGCCCGAAGAGGCGTAGCCATAGGTGTTTGCCAACTCCACAATCACATCGATAGCCTCGCGAGCTGTCTTTGCACGCTGGAGTGCGATATAAATCAACGAGCCGTAGTCCATAATACCCTGCTTATCCTCCAACTCGTGACGACCACCATAGGTTGTCTCGGTGATGATGAGCGAGTGCTCATTCATATTTCCTACGGTCGAATAGGTGGTTGGAATCTGCTCGATAAGACCAAGATAACGGCCTGTATCCCATTCGTTCACAGCCAACATCTTCTCCTTCTGCTTGCCTCCGTTGTGCTTGTAGAGCGCACCATAGAGCTGATGCGAGTCGGCAGCGTAGGTAACCATTACCGAGCCATCGGTCGAAGCCCCCTTCGTTACGATAAAGTTGGTGCAGGCAAAAGCCGAAGCTGTACCTGCCAAGAGTGCCAATGTTAAAAATAATCTCTTCATCTATATCTTTAAATTTTAGTTCTACTATTTGAATGCCTCGTTCAAGAGCTTAGCCAAACGGCAGCTAGCCTTGATCATCATATCGTAGTTATCGTCCTCCATATTCTGTCGCTGCACCATAAATGAAACAATCTCCTCAGGTGCCCAAATATCGAGGTACGAGGCTGCCATAGCTCCGTTGTCGGCAATCCAATCGAGCAAATTGCCCTTGGTGAACTGCTCGAAGCGACCGTCCAAGCATAGCTTCATATCGTAGGCTCTGAACGCTCCTGAGAAGCCAGCAGGATAGTTTCCGAAGCGATTCCAAGTCTTTGACCACTTCACTTTCCAGAACTTCTTTGCGTTTTTACCATACTCTGACTTTGGTACCAAGTAGGTGAAGTCCTCGTAAGAGTGAGGATAGCCCTTGATACGGATATGAGCAAGGTCGTGAATGTCGCACATAAGGTTGATAAGCGTGCGCAACGCCTCGGTAACCTTCTGCTCGGGGTGCTGATTGTGTCTCTTGATAACCTCCAACGACTTGTTGATTGCGTTGTAGGCATCGTTCTGGTTACTCTTCTTTGCCTTTGGCTTGAAGTTCTTTGCAAGGTGGAGGTAGTGAATCTCATCATCGTGCTTTGCCTTGCCAGCCTTCTCCAACTTGTAGAGATACTTAATATCATCATTGTACTCAGTACCGAGATACTTTTCAACGGCACTCTTTGCCTCCGGATTGAGGTGCTCAACTGCAAGAATTACAATACCTTCGTGGCAGTTGTTATGCCAGGCATTAGCTACCAAAGTGGTAAATACTAACGCTAAAAGTACAAAAATCTTCTTCATAATCTATATCTTGGTTAAGGGTTAACTACTCCGCAAAAATTGTATTGATGATGTAGGCAAGGCGGTATCCACCATAGAGCACTGCCTTCGATGTGAGCTCGAACATCTCCTCCTTCTTCTCTTTGGTCAGCTCGGCTATGTTGGTACCCTGAGGAATAATCTCGTAGGCACGGTGTCCCATCTCAATAATATCCTTGCTCCAATCTTCGAGTGTGCCGCTCTGAATCTGCTTGATCTCCTCCTCCGACAAGTTGTCAATCATCGCAGTAATCTTCTCGTATGGCATTGACTCTTGACGACCATCGTGACCAAGCGAGGTGTCCCAGAAACCGTGGTAGCTTACATTCTTGCCGTTTTTGTGAATCTGCATATTCTTCTGTGTCGGATGGATATCCGCAGGGAAGACAATGTGTACAGGACAGTGCATATCAGGCACATAGTGCGCCATATTGATCAATCGCTGACGGACAACCGAGTCGGACAAGTTCTTGTACTTGCCATCGCCTAACTCTGCGAGTGCATTTACAAGGTGTCCCATAACGCCTCCTGCAGGTTTACCCTGCTTAAAGTCGAATGCTTTGCCATCGGCGGTTGACCTTCCTGAGTGAGAGCGATTTATCTCTTTGTATACTTTTGCTTCACGGAAAGCATCCATCCAAGAGGCGTAGTACGGAAGTGTGTGTTTGAGGTAGTGGTGGCATTTTGCCTTTGCCTCAGGCGTAAGGTGCTGCTCTGCAATGTAGGCAGCGGTGCCGTGAGCGTAGTTGGTCCACGCCTTTGCGCTCTCTGCGCCAAATATGGCGATAAACGCAACCACAAGAATCGTTAGCTTTTTCATAGTTAGTCTATTTTATTGTGTTGTTTATTTGCTATTCTCGATAATCAATGTTGTCATCGACCAAGTATTGAGTGGCAGACTCACAATCTTATACTCTCCTCGGTATTTAATTTGGAACGATTGTCTTTTGTTCGGTATGTTGTTTGCTACAACGCATACCACATAGTCGCCATTCGGATTTTGAAAGGCTATGCTGCGCAGATGCTTCTGCTGCGAGATGGAGAGAATCTTTGCGCCACGATCTACATAGGGGCTAAATTGACGGAACAACTTTGCCTGAATGCTCTCGGTGAAGCTCTCCTTCTCGATGTCGATTGTGAAGAGTCCACCGCACGGGTGCTTACCCACATTTGGCTGACCATCAGCATCGAGCACCAAGTTCCACGATGAGTATGAGCGACAACCGTTGTTCAACGCACCGAAAACGGTCTCTGCCCACCACTTAACATCCTGCTCATCGAGTTTTGTGAGGTTTGGACCTCGCTCGGTGAGGTGCATATCGATATTTGGTGCATATTCGCGCACCTTGTGCATCAACTCGGGGGCATTACCGTTGTACGGATGCCAAGCAATAGCGTCAATAGCGCGAGAAACCTGCTTATTCTTGACCAACTCGATTACACGCTCGTAGGCCATATAGTTGTGGTCGTGAATCCAAATTTTGGTATCTACGCCTGCCTTTTTGAGCGCCTGCGGGATATACTTACTTGCCAAAAGTGCCTCCTGCTCTGCCGAGATTAGGGTTGCAGGACAACCTCCGCGCTGATCGGTAAGTGGCTCATTCTGAATAGTTATAGCATCTATCTTGATATCTTGCTCTTTGTAGGCTTTGAGGTATGCAGCCCAATAGTTCGCAAACGATGGCAGATGCTCGTCGAGAAGCGATCCACCGCACATTGCGCCACTATCCTTCATCCCGCCTGGAGCACTCCATATCGAAGAGAATATGTAGAGATTAGGACAGTAACGCTTCAACGACTTGATCATAGGAATCATATATGCCTCGTCGCGAGCAACCGAAAAGTTCTTCATTTCGACATCACCCTTCGTGTCGTTGTAGTTGTAGAGTTCTGTTGCATAGTCGCTTGCGCCGCAGTTGAGACGCACAATCGAAAGATTGTAACCCTCCGTAGTAAATACCTTCTTGAAGAAGTTGTGGCGCACATCTTTGTCGATTTGTGAGAGCAACCAGCACGATGCATCGGTCATCGATACGCCAATGCCGAGGTAGTCGTGCAATGGCTTTGCAGCATCGAGATCGATGGTTTCGTAGTAGGTGTAGGCGTGTTTTGTGAAAGGCGTACTTCGCACTTCGTGAATCCCCTTCTCCTCGGTGGTTTGTAACATCTTAAACTTAACCTCTCCTTCGCGTGGTACATATGATTCCGCGAATGCCGAAGCCACTACTGCCACTAAAATAAACATTGCAATTACTCTTTTCATGGTTCTATATTTTAGATTGTTAGTATCTGTTGCCAAATATCGACGAGCCGATACGCACCATCGTTGAGCCACACTCTATAGCCAACGCGTAGTCGTCCGACATTCCCATCGAGAGGGTGTCGAATGCCTCGCCAAAGAGTGGTTTGAGGGCGTTGTAGTGGCTGGCAAGTTGCTCAAAATCGGCACGGATAACCGTCTCGTCATCGGTGTTGGTAGCCATACCCATAATGCCACGCACGCGAATATTCCTCAATGCCGCAAACTCCGCACTATGCAGATAATCAACGAGTTCGCCATACTGCCAGCCCGTTTTACTCTCCTCCTGCGCCACGTGTATTTCGAGCAGGATATCCACCACCCTGTCGATGCGCTCTGCCTCGCGGTTGATGCACTCCGCAAGGCGCACGCTATCCACCGACTGAACGAGCGAGATGAATGGTACAATCTGTCGCACTTTGTTGGTCTGAAGGTGTCCAATCATCTGCCATTCTATATCTTTCGGCAATGCTTCGTGCTTTACGAGCAGCTCCTGCACTCGGCTCTCGCCAAAGATGCGTTGCCCCGCCTCGTATGCCTCCATCAAGGCCTCTACGGGGTGAAACTTCGACACCGCCACAAGAGTAACCCCCTGCGGTAGCGATGCGTGCAATGTCTCTATTTTTGTGCCTATAGCCATATCTATTTCACTCGAAGTACCTGACCAATACGCAACACCTTGTTTGCGCTTATGCCATTCAAACGACAAATTGCCGATACGGAGGTGTGGTTTCGTGCTGCAATTTTGCCCAAGTAGTCGCCCTCTCGCACCTTATAATATCTGCGCTCTGCCGAGAGTTCATTCTCCTTTTTGTCGGCATCGGCAAGCAACTTCTCGCCATTCCAATCCTGCTCGTACTTCGAGTAGATGCTGAAGTAGGAGCGTTTTAGCAGTAGCGACTCACGGCGAAGGTCGCCTGTGCTAAAATTGATTATGCGCTCGGGGTCGAACGACTGCCCCATATAGCGGCACTCGAAGTGGAGGTGTGGACCTGTACTACGTCCCGAGTTGCCACCGAGAGCAATAGGCTGACCTGCCACTACTCTATCGCCCGCCTCGACCAATCGCTTCGAGAGGTGTCCGTGGTAGGTCTCGAGTCCGTTATCGTGGCGCACGATGATGAGCGTGCCATAGCCCGTGTCGGTAGCCTTGGAGAATCGCACCACGCCATCAAACGTTGAGCAGATGGTATCTCCCACCTTCAATGCAATGTCGATGCCGTTGTGGTTCACCTTGCGGCGCAAGCCATAGCGCGAGGTGATGCGTCCCTTGATAGGATAGCGGTACGAACGCAACGAATCAACCAAAGAGATTGGCACTGCGCTTGGGATAGAGGCGAGCTTGACCGAATCACGATAAGGCGAAATCTTCTCGGTGCTCCAATAGCGAGTAAATGCCGTAGAGTCCGCCTTAATCTCAGCCGTGCGAATATATCGCCACGAGTTGTCGTTGAACAGCACGATTGAGAGGTGCTTGTCGGCTGTCGGCAAAGTATCCACCACAATCGCCGACTGCAACTTCTCGATAGGTTTTATCGTAAGCGAATCAAGCGGATTGGCAAAGGAATCCAGCCAGGCAAATAGTGCAAAAAACAGGATATATGTTTTTCTCATTATAATTCTCAATTCTTAATCCTCAATTCTCAATTATTGCGAAGCAACTCCTCCGCTGCTTCGAGTGCCTTATAGAACTCCTCGCCCCACTTGCGGATAATTGGCTCGCGCAAGCCCTTATAAACGGGTATTCCGAGCTTGCAACCATTCTCGCACGCAGGCTTGCAGATATACCAGCGGTGGTAGTTCAAACCCTCACCACCATTCTTAAATTTCAGCACGCGGATTGGGTAGAGGTGGCACGATATAGGTTTCTGGAAACCACACTTGCCCTCACGATAGGCCTTGTCGATAGCGCACAATGCTACGCCATTCTCGTCATAGCAGGTGAAGGCGCACTCGCCACCATTGATAAGCGGTGTGGTGTAGTCGCCATCGCTATCCACCACCATAAAGCCCTGCTCCTCGACCGCCTTGATGCCTTCGGGAGTCATATATGGCTTGTAATTCTCGTACTCCTCCTCGAGGATATCGACCTCTTCGATTTCGAGTGGAGCGCCCGCATCGCCCTCGATGCAGCACATACCCTTGCACTGAGACAAATCGCACGCAAACTTCTCCCTCAAGAGGTCCGCACTAACTATCTTTCCTTCGATTTCAATCATAGTTTTTCTCTTTCAATGGCATTTAATGGCATTCGGGCTTTCAGCCCTTAATGGCAAGCGCAATCATAGATTGCTGAATGGCATTTAATGGCAAAATATTACTTTTTCTTCTTTTTCTCGGTGCGAGCTTTTGTTAAAGACTCTCTAAAACCTCCTTCGTCAACAAAGCGCCCAATCTGTTTCTCGATATGTTTGCGCAATAGAACATCCTCTTGATACAAGAGCACTATTGCCATATTGGCTATTATCTCGTCATTTCGTGTTTCGGCTAGTTCTAAGAAAAACTTAGAGTCCTTATGTGTCAAGCCTAGATTTCGCATAGCCTCGACCTCCTTCGAATCACTCTCCCATAGTCTTAATTTTCGAGTGCGCAGGTAGTCGATGTAATCTTCCAACAACTCTTGGAAACTCGACCTCGCTACGCCTAATAAGTTTAAGTGTATTTCAGCAGAGGTAAGCGATGCGGCTTTGCCTTCGACAATATTCTGCTTACCCGAACGAGCCGCTTGTATCATCTGGTCTTTGGTGCGGTCGCCCATGGCAATAAATCTTTCGCAGAAGTGGTAGGTTAAATCGTATATAACCACCGCT
>JAZOWM010000073.1:0-40581 GCA_045659225.1 Alistipes sp. | reverse complement strand
TTTAAGGAGAATAGGGAATATAGGGAGTATAGGGATGCGCCAATCCTTAGATTTATTAAACTCCTTAATTCTTCTAAATTCACTAACTAAAAAATAAAATAGCTAATGGCAAAAAAAAGGCTCCCAATCGGGAGCCTTTTTTGTATGGTCGTTACAGACTTTTTCAAAGCTGCGAGGTTTACATCCTTCTCAGCCTTAGCCTTCAACGTAGCGTCCTTAGATACTGCGCTGTTGAGCTGTGCCTTAGCGCCCTTAACGTCACCCTCCTTGCAAGCAATAACAGCACGCAAGTAGTCAGCCTTAGCCGAGTTGTCGCTTGCGAGGTACTGCTTAGCAGCCGAAACGTTACCGTTCATATAGTTTACGAGAGCAGCGTTGTAGCCCGACTTCAATGTCTGAGCTGCAGTAGCGTAGTCACCCTTAGCAGCAGCAACCAAAGCCTTAGCCTCAGCCGATGCGTTAGCAGCGTAACCCTCAGCCTTTGCAACATCACCCTCAGCTGCATAAACCAATGCGTAGTTGTTGTTCAACTCAGCAGTAGCGCCCTGAACCTTGTTCAAGCAAGCAGCAGCCTTCTCGTAGTTGCCATTCTTAGCGTAGAGAACAGCGAGGTTGTTCCAAGCACGAGCGTCACCCGACTTTGTAGCCTCAACCAAAGCAGTCTCAGCAACCTTGTCGCAAACAGTTGCAATGTGGAGCAACTCCTCAACCTTCAAAGTCGAAACCTTACCCTCCTTGATGAGAGCAACCATCTCCTCGTTGCTCCAGCCAGTAACATCTGCGCTGTTTACAACCTGAGCACGGCGAAGCTGTGGCAATACATCGGTCTTGAGCGACTTGAATACAGTAGACATATTCTTGATCTCCTTCTCACGCTCTGCGCTCGATGAGTACATCTTCAATACCTGGAGGATAAGATCCTTGTCAGCGATGTTCGAAGCAGCTACAGCAGCCTGGAAGCCTTCCCAGTCCTCACCGTAAGCAGCAGCGTCAATGTTCAAACCAGCCTCAGCAAGCAACTTCTCAACAGCCTTCAAACCGCTCTTCGAACGCTGCTCAGACAACTTGTTGTTGAACTTCTCAGGACCATCTGGTGAAGCATAACCATTAACATAGAGCGACTGTGCAACACGGTCGTTAGCCTTATTAGCCTCAACACCTGCCTTCAATGCGCTCAACGCCTCAGTCTCAACAGCCTTCTTTGCTACACGAGAAGAGTTAATGCGGTAAACGATGTCAGCCTTAGTAACAACAGTAGTTACACGCTTGTAGTTGTTAGCAGCAGCCAACATAGCCTCCGAGAAATCGAGGTCGCTCTGCAAGGTATTGATACCCTTTGCGATAGTCAAACCGTACTCAGCAGGAGTAAGCTTTGTGTCAGCAGGAAGAACCTCACCGGTGTTAGCGTTTACGAGAGTAAACTCCTTGCACTTGCCACCCTTGCACTTAACCTCAACGAGGAGTACGAGGTTCGAGAGTTGCATCTCTGGCTTGTAAGCAAACTCAACATGGCGCTTAATCGAAAGAGCCTCGCCATTCTTAACGAGCATACCGTTGTCTGCAACCTTCTCGCCCTGGAGGAGGAGAGTGTTACCCTTAGTTACGCCACCCTCATAAACGAGGGCAGGAGTAACCTTCAACGAAGCAGTCTTGTTGAAGTACTTAGCAGGAACCTCTGCTGTGATGTCAGCAACTACTTTACCGTTGTTCAATACGAGAACATCAGGAGTACAAGTAACAGTGATAGCCGAAGGGGTCTTCGCCATCTTCTTGAAGCAGTCGCAACCAGTCAAGGTCAAAGCAGCCGCAGCAAGAACCAATGTCATCTTAAAAAGATTCTTCATAATGTTTTGAATGATTAAAAGTTAAAAAATTGTTATCTCTTGTTGCTTTATTTATGCTAATAAATAATAGGCTTGTACCTATTTTGGCACAAATGTAGCAAATAAAAATGAATTCTGAAAATTCAGAATCAATATTTTTGCAAGAAAATAACAAATTATCGATTATTGGCGCTCAATTCCTCTATTGCCTTGAGCACAGTGCGGTCGATAGGGTAGATAAAGTAGTAGAATGCGTCATCTTCGAGGTCGGAGTTGCGCGATATGTAGGCGCGCAGCTGTGCCTCCATAATAGAGCGGGAGCGTTCTATATCTTTCCAGTCTGGTTTTACCCCTTGTCGCTCGGCATAACGTATAAAATCGGAGAGAAGCGACTTGTCGTTATCAAGCAAATTTTTCAACTCCTCCACGCTCTTTGCGCGCTCCAATGCCTTGCGGTGGCTATCGGCATATTCGATGGTGTAGCGATAGAGAATGTTGCGACCTGCAACCTCCGAGAAATACTTTGTAACATTCAGAGTATCAAGTGGTACGAAAATATGGGGCATAATGCCCCCGCCGCCATAAACCACCTTGCCTTTTGGTGTGGTGTAGCGCAACGAGTCGGCAAAGTGAATGCTATCTGCCGAGAAAAATTCGTTTCGATTGAATCGTTCTACGAGGTCGTGTTCGTACTCTTCGCTCTCACCTGCAGTGTAAGGTTTTTGAATGGAGCGTCCTGTAGGAGTGTAGTAACGTGCTACGGTGAGTCGGAGTGCCGAGCCATCTTCGAATGGTGTTTGAGACTGTACCAAGCCCTTGCCAAACGAGCGGCGACCGATGATTGTTCCGCGGTCGTTATCTTGGAGTGCTCCTGCCAAAATCTCGCTCGAAGAGGCACTTGCCTCGTCAATCAAGACGGCGATATTAAGGTCGGTTGAGCCACCTTGTCCATCGCTATATTGGCGGAGTTGTTTGCCGTGTCTATCCTCCGTATATACGATGAGTGAGCCTGCTGGCAAGAATTCATTGGCGATAAGTATCGCTTGGTCGAGGAAGCCTCCCGAATTACTTCGTAGGTCGAAAATCAGTGATGTCATACCCTGCGAGCGCAACGAAGCGAGAGCCTTCTTAATCTCGGCAAACGAGGTGCGTGCAAATGAGGAGAGTTTGATAAAGCCGACACTCTCGGTGAGCATCAATGATGCCTCCACGCTGTGTAGAGGAATAGCATCGCGAGTGACGACAATATCGACCAACTCTTTGATATCCTTACGTTCGATAGAGAGTTTTACCTGTGTGCCACGAGGACCTCGCAGACGTTTCATTACCGAAATCTGCGACATCTTCTGACCTGCTATGAGGGTGTCGTTGACCTTGATGATGCGGTCGCCACCCTGCACACCCGCCTTGCGACTTGGGCCTGAAGGGATAACATTCAAGATAATTACCGTGTCGGTAGCCATATTGAATACTACGCCGATACCATCGAACTCCCCTTTGAGCGGCTCCTCTGCCTCCTCGAACTGCTGTGGCGGAAGATATACCGAGTGGGGATCGAGCTTGTGGAGTATGGCAGGAATAGCCAACTCTGCCAATGAGTCTCGCGATATGGAGTCTACATAGTCGCGCTCAATCAGAGTGAGCACGCGCGAGAGTTTGTCGTTTTGGGCTGAGGGCGAGTTAAGGAGTATGCGCACCTGATTATTAGTAAACTGTTTGCCAGAATAGACTCCGGCAAACCAACCTACAAGTAGTATTATAATTAGAACTAATGTTCTGAAGAGGTGCTTTCCTATCGCCTTCATTGCAACTATTTATTCTTGAAGGTATATGCAAGACCTACGCCAAGAACGGTCTGAGTCTGTACCTTGGTGTTTTGTGCTTTGTTGTAGTAGAGTTGGAAGTAGAACTGTGTCGAGAAATACTTCGTAGCCTTGATGTCGATGGTGTTCTCCCAACGAACGGTTGGAGCTATGCTTTCGTAGACAACTCCCGTTTTATCGCTTGCTTTCTGCTGAGCAACCTGGTTGATCCAGCCGTAGAATGAGTAGAGGGTGGTGCGATAGCGGAATACGCCCTTCTTGCCAAATGTCTTGTCGAAGTCAATCTGAATCGAAGAACCGCCCTCGTAACGCTGATTTCCATTCTCCAAGGTCAAACCATAAACATAAGGTTTGTTGTACAAATCCTTCATCGCATCGCTCTTGTCGAGGGTGTTGCCTACTCTTGCTGTCTCATAATCGGCGTAGGTAGGGTAGAGTGTGCGAAGGTCGGCCAGACCATTGTCTGCAACGGCATAGAAGTACGAATGCACATCATTGCTTGTTACGAATGTTGCATTCATTGAGAGAGGCGCAATGTTGACCTTGATAGGGAACTTTGCATTCTGACAAACATAGGTTACACCCAACGATGCAATAAGGTATGCAGGGGCAAAGCCTGTGCTGGTGAGCTGGCGGCTTGCTTTGTCGGTGCTATTCCAACCATTTGCGAACTGTGAACGCATCGAGAGCGAACCTCCAACATTCCAACTCTTTGAGATAACATACGCTGGTGAGGTCTGGATAAACCACTCGTCTTGGCTCTTCGATACTGTGCTGGTGCTCTCATCGTTGGTAAAGTTGTAGGCGTAGCCCAACTTTCCTGTTACCTTGGTTCCGATTGTGAACTTATCCTTGGTGTAGGAGTGAGTGAAGAGGATGTTACCAATACCAGTAAGCGAGTTTGTATTTCCGTTTACCGACAACCACTTGTCGTTGAAGTGTGCGAGCGACCCATTTAGAGTGGCATTAAACTCGATTTTGTTGCGCTCCTTGCGGAGAGCAGCCTTCTCGGCTTTGAGTTGCGCCTCGCTCTGAAATGCTGGAGCGTCCTTGTCGGTTTTAACCTCGTTTACAAAGGTTACCTGCTCTTGTGGAGTTGCCGATTCTACGGTTGCTTGCGCGTTGGCAACACCCATATAGGCGAACACCGATGCTGTCAAAAGTGTAAAAAATCTCTTCATAACACTATTTTTTGTTGTTTATATCTGTTTTAGCACACAAATATAGAATAAATTTATTATATTTGTAGAGTATTATCGCAAAAAACGAACAAAAATAGAATAAACTAAAATATAAAAGCTATGAAATCAGATATTGAAATTGCTCGTTCAATCAAATTGAAGAATATTCGTGAGATTGCAGCACAGGTGGGATTTCCCGAAGAGGAGGTCTTTAATTACGGTAAGCACATCGCAAAGATTCCGTACAAACTTATCGATGAGAAGAAGGTGAAGAAGAGCCACCTTATCTTGGTTACAGCTATCACTGCGACCAAGGCAGGTGTAGGTAAGACTACAGTAAGCATCGGCTTGGGTATGGGTCTCAACCATATTGGCAAGCGTGCTATGATCGCGTTGCGTGAGCCTTCGTTGGGACCTTGCTTTGGTATGAAGGGCGGAGCTACTGGTGGCGGCTATACCCAGGTGTTACCTTCGGAGGATATCAACCTCCACTTCACTGGTGACTTCCACGCTATCACCTCGGCAAATAACCTTATTGCGGCTCTGCTCGACAACTATCTCTACCACAACCGCTCGAAGCAGGTGGGCTTGAAGAAGGTGATGTGGCGAAGAGTTCTCGATATTAACGACCGCTCGTTGCGTCATATCATTTCGGGCTTGGGTGGCTCGGTGAATGGTATCCCAACCGAAACAGGTTTCGACATCACCCCTGCATCGGAGATTATGGCAATCTTGTGTCTTTCGCGTAATATAGACGATTTGTATGCGCGCATCGGTCGCATCGTTTTGGGTGTGCGCTACGATGATACTCCATTCACAGTTGAGGATTTGGGTGTTACGGGAGCGATTGTGGCACTCTTGAAGGACGCTATCAATCCAAACCTTGTGCAGACTACCGAGCATCATCCAGTGATTGTTCACGGAGGTCCATTCGCAAATATCGCACACGGCTGTAACTCGGTTATTGCAACCCGTATGGCTATGTCGTGGTCGGATTATACTGTTACTGAGGCAGGCTTTGGTGCAGACCTTGGTGCAGAGAAGTTTTTCGATATAAAATGCCGTCAGGCAGGCTTGCAGCCAGATTTGACTGTGTTGGTTGCTTCGCCTTTGGCGCTCAAGATGCACGGTGGTGTAGATGAGAAGGAGATTAAGTTGCCAAACATTGAGGGCTTGAAGAGGGGATTTGCTAACCTCGACCGCCACGTTGCTAACTTGCAGAAGTTTGGTCAGACCGTATTGGTATGCTTCAACCGCTTTGCAAGCGATACAGACGAGGAGATAGCTCTCGTTATGGAGCACTGCGCCGAGATGGGTGTTCGTTGCGTAATCAACAATGCCTATATGGAGGGTAGCGCAGGCGCGAAGGAGCTGGCAGAGGCGGCTGTAGAGCTTATCGAGAATCAGCCATCTGCTCCGCTTAACTTTGCATACGACCTCGAGGATAGCCTTATGACCAAGGTGGAGAAGGTTGCCAAGAAGATCTATGGCGCAGGCTCGGTGGAGTTCAGCCTCAAGGCACAAAAGGAGATTGCTCAGCTCGAAAAGTGGGGTATGGGTAAGCTCCCTGTCTGCATTGCTAAGACGCAGTATTCGTGCAGTGGGGATGCCAAGTTGTATGGTAGTGTTGAGGGCTTCACATTGAAGATTAAGGATATCGAACTCAACGCAGGTAGTGGCTTTGTTGTAGTTCTCGCAGGCGATATTATGCGTATGCCAGGACTCAGCAAGACTCCGCAGGCGGTGAATATTCGATTGGCTGAGGATGGCAATGTTGAAGGTCTTGTCTAAAATCGTTCTGATGAGTTCTTTTTGCACGAGAGCTGCGGATATCGAAATGCTCACATACCTTTTAGTATGCTCCGCTTTCGCTACCTTGCTTCGCACAAAAATAATCTCATAATTGACGATTTTAGGGGTTGCGGTTAAATGAAAGTGAATTTTGATATTGGTTTTTTAATTCTCAATTCTCAATTTTCAATTCTCAATTATAAACGAAGTTTATTATGAAATACTTTGGTGCACACGTAAGTGCTGCGGGTGGTGTGGAGAATGCTCCACACAATGCCAAGGCGATAGGGGCGACTGCGTTTGCGCTCTTCACGAAGAATCAGCGCCAGTGGATTGCTCCACCTCTTTCGGAGGAGCAGTGCGAGCGTTTCAAGGTGGCGTGCGAGGAGTGTGGATACTCGGCAAAGCAGATTTTGCCACACGATTCCTACCTTATAAACCTCGGACATCCCGAGCGTGAGGGGTTGGAGAAGTCGCGCGAGTCCTTCTTCGAGGAGATGAAGCGTTGTGAGTTGCTCGGTTTGGATAGATTGAACTTCCACCCAGGTAGCCACCTCGGTAAAATCACCTCGTTGATGTCGCTTGACCGCATCGCCGAGTCGATAAATATGGCACTCGACCGCACAAACGGCGTAACTGCCGTTATCGAGAACACTGCAGGTCAAGGCTCGAACCTCGGCTTTGCGTGGGAGCATATCGCCCATATTATAAATAAGGTAGAGGATAAGTCGCGTGTAGGCTTCTGTATTGATACTTGCCACACCTTCGCTGCGGGCTACGATCTCTCGAGCGTGGAGGCTTGCGAAAAGACCTTCGTACAGGTGGATAATATTGTAGGTTTGAAGTATCTGCGTGGTATGCACCTTAACGATGCGTTGAAGCCTCTCGGCTCACACGTAGATCGCCACGCATCGTTGGGTGAGGGCTTTATCGGTTGGGATTGCTTCCGTTTTATCGCGCAATCGCCACTATTTGAAAATATGCCTCTTACTCTCGAAACCCCTAATGAGGAGATTTGGGCGCAGGAGATTGCGCAACTTAAAGCATTTGCAAACGAGAAATAGAGAGTATGCGTAGATTAGTTGCTGTAATAGCTATGTTGTTGGGTGTGCTTGCTGTTGAGGCGCAGCCGTTGAAGGTTACGATCAACCCTGCCGTGCAGAAGCAGACCATAGAGTACTTTGCTGCTGCCGATGCGTGGAGTGGCGACTTCGTGGGTAAGTATTGGAGTGAAACTGCAAAGCAGAAGATTGCCGATTGGCTCTTCTCGCAGGAGTACGACGAGAATGGCAACCCCAAGGGAGCAGGCTTGTCGGCTTGGCGCGTAAATCTTGGTGGCGGAACTTTGGAGGTTCCAAATGCCGACATCTTCCCATATCAGCGTCGTGCAGAGAGCTATCTGACCGTCGATGGCAAAAACTATGATTGGGGCAAGTGTGCAGGACATGAGTATTGGATGGCAGAGGCGGTGAAGCGAGGTAGCAACTACTTTATCCTCTTCTCGAACACTCCGCCCGTGCAATATACGCTCAATGGTAAGGGTTATTCGCCTGATGGCTTGAAGGCTAATCTCCGTGAGGATTGCTACGACGATTTTGCATCGTACCTGGCAACCGTAGCAAAACACTATATGGATAAGGGGTGGAATGTACCATACATCAGCCCTATAAACGAACCGCAAGATGGCTGGGATACTCCGAGACAGGAGGGCTCACCTTGGCGTAACAGCGAGTTGAAGAGAATGGTTACCGCTCTCGATACAGAACTGTCGAAGAATAGCTGTTTCGACAATCTTCGCATTCAGCTCGGTGAGACCTGCCGCCTTAAATATCTCTACGAGTCGCATCAGAAATATACCGATAAGTTTGGCGAGGCAGAGGCTCCGAATTGGGTTGTTCGCACCTTCTTCGATAAGAAATCACCTCACTATGTTGGCGATTTGCGCCACCTCAAACGTGCAGTATATGGCCACGCCTACCACGATGTCCGCAGTAGTGTGAAGATGCGAAATGTTCACCGCTTGGCGGGTGAGGAGTGTCGCAAGTATGGCGTTGAGTACAATATGTCGGAGTGGTGTCTGCTGCCGGGCGCACGAAAGAAGAATATCGAGGGTTTCACCAAAGATTGGTACTCCGCAAACTATGCCGATATGCAGGCGGGCCTGATTATGGCGCGTATTATTTATAGCGATATGGTCGATTCAAATACCGCTTCGTGGAGCTATTGGAAGGGTATGGAGTTGCGTGGTGATCACGCCTTGATAGCTCTCCATGCCAAGGATGGCGATATCTTCCGCGGTGGCGATGTTAAGGCAAATAAACTCTTGTATGCACTCGGTAATTATAGCTTCTTCATTAGACCAAACTACAAGCGAGTAGCACTTTCGGGAGCCGATAATCTGAGCGAGGTGGCAGCTACCGCCTACCTTTCGCCCGATGGCAAGAGATTGGTTGCGGTCTATGTGAATAACACCTTCGATAAGCAGTCGGTTGAGGTTGCTCTGCCGAAGGCTTATAAAGTCGCATCGGCAAAGATGTATATCACCGACGAGCGCAACGACCTCTCTGCTCACGAAATGGCCGATGCAATGGCATTTAGCCTAAATGCTCGCTCGGTAACAACCATTGTCTATGACTTGAAATAAACAATTTGCAAACCTATTGTAATAATGAAGAAAATAATATCTCTCTTGGCACTGCTTATAGTTGTGTGTATTGCCAAGTCTCAGCCTTTGAAGGTTAGTATAAACCCGGACCAAAAGCACCAGACAATCGAGTATTGGGGAGCGGCCGATGCGTGGAGTGGCAACTTTGTGGGTAAGTATTGGAGCGAAACTTCGAAGCAGAAGATTGCCGACTGGCTCTTCTCGCAGGAGTACGACGAGAATGGCAACCCGAAGGGTGCAGGCTTGTCAGCGTGGCGCGTGAACCTTGGTGGTGGAACTTTGGAGGCGCCAAATGCCGACATATTCCCATATCAGCGTCGTGCCGAGAGTTATTTAACGGTAGACGGTAAGAACTATGATTGGGGCAAATGTGCAGGCCACGAGTATTGGATGGCTGAAGCAGTGAAGCGTGGAAGCAACTATTTTATACTATTTTCGAATACTCCTTTGGTCCAATATACACTCAATGGCAAGGGCTACTCTGATGGTAAGCGTGCCAATATCCGCGAGGAGTGTTATGATGATTATGCCCGTTACCTTGTGACCGTGGCAAAACACTATATGGATAAGGGTTGGAAAGTTCCGTTTATCAGTCCAATTAACGAGCCGCAGCACCAATGGGATACTCCAAAGCAAGAGGGCTCGACTTGGCGTAATAGCGAGATGAAGCGGATGGTGGTGGCACTCGATGAAGAACTGTCGAAGGAGAGTTGTTTTGATAACCTTCGCATACAACTTGGCGAGGTTGCGCGCGTTTTATATCTCTACGATAAGCGTGATACTTATGTTGAGCGTTACGGAGAGGTTGAGGCTCCGCACTATGTATTACGAAATTTCTTCGATGAAAAGTCGCAGTTCTATGTTGGAAATCTTCGCCACCTTGATCGTGAAATCTATACGCACGAATATCGCAATATAGAATCGAGTGCACTGATTCGCGAACAACGCAAAAAGGCTCGGGAGGAGTGCGATAAATATGGTGTTGAATATCATATGTCTGAGTGGTGTTTGCTCCCTGATGCAAAGGAGAAAGGAATAGATGGCTTTACGGCTGATTGGGAGAGTGCGAATAAAGCCGATATGCAGGCTGGTTTGCTGATGGCACGACTTATTTATAGTGATATGGTCGATGCTCTCGCCAAGTCGTGGAGCTATTGGAAGGGTATGGAGTTGCGTGGCGACCACGCCTTGATAGCTCTCCATGCTAAGGATGGTGACATTTTCCGAGGGGGCGATGTTAAGGCTAACAAACTCTTGTATGCGCTTGGAAATTACAGCTTCTTCATCAGACCAAACTATAAGCGAGTAGCACTCTCGGGTGCTGATAATTTGAGTGAGGTGGCAGCTACGGCATACCTCTCGCCTGATGGCAAACGACTTGTGGTGGTCTATGTGAACAACACCTTCGAGAAGAAGGCGGTTGAGGTCGCCTTGCCAAAACCATACAACAAGCAGGTTCTCTCGGCTAAGATGTATATCACCGATGAGCGCAACGATTTGTCTGCGCACGATATGGCAAAGGCTCTCTCTTTCGTCTTGAACGCTCGCTCGGTAACTACCGTAGTCTACAACCTAAAATAAATAATTCTTAATTTTTAATTCTTAATTTTTAATTTGAATATGGAACTTCCTTTTGCAGAATCTTGGCGAATCAAGATGGTTGAGCCAATCAAGAAGAGCACACGCGAGGAGCGTGAGCAGTGGATGAAAGAGGCAAACTACAACCTCTTCCAACTTCGTTCGGAGCAGGTATATATCGACTGCTTGACCGACTCGGGTACAGGTGCAATGAGCGACCGCCAGTGGGCAGCCGTAATGTTGGGCGATGAGAGCTACGCAGGCTCGTCTTCGTTCTTCCACCTCAAAGAGACTATCAATAAAATCACTGGTTTTGAGTATGTTATCCCTACTCATCAGGGCCGTGCTGCGGAGAATGTGTTGTTCTCGCACCTTGTGAAGGCTGGTTCGATTGTACCAGGTAACTCGCACTTCGATACCACAAAGGGTCATATCGAGAGCCGCAAGGCTACTGCCCTCGATTGCACTATTGACGAGGCAAAAGATACTCAGCTCGAGATACCATTCAAGGGTAATGTTGATCCTAAGAAGTTGGAGAAGGCGTTGGCTGAGCATCACGAGAACGTGCCTTTCATCATCGTAACTATCACCAACAACACCGCAGGTGGTCAGCCTGTATCAATGCAGAACTTGCGCGAGGTGCGTGCTATCGCCGACAAGTATGGCAAGCGCGTAGTGCTTGACTCTGCTCGTTTTGCCGAAAATGCCTACTTCATCAAGACTCGCGAAGAGGGCTATGCCGATAAGAGTATCAAGGAGATTGCTCTCGAGATGTTCTCGTTGGCTGATGGTATGACAATGTCGGCAAAGAAGGATGGTATCGTGAATATGGGTGGCTTTATCGCTACTCGCCACGAGGATTGGTATGAGGGAGCCAAGCGTTTCTGTATTCCATTCGAGGGTTACCTTACCTATGGTGGTATGAATGGTCGTGATATGGAGGCTTTGGCAGTTGGTCTTGACGAGAATACCGAGTTCGATAATCTCGAGACTCGTATCCACCAGGTTGAGTTCCTCGCAGGCTTGCTCGATGAGTACGGAATTCCTTATCAGCGTCCTGTGGGTGGTCACGCAATCTTCGTTGATGCATCAAAAGTGCTTACCAAGGTGCCAAAGGAGGAGTTCCCAGCACAGACTCTCGCTATTGAGCTCTATCTCGAGGCAGGTGTTCGTGGTTGCGAGATTGGCTACATCCTCGCTGACCGTGATCCTGTAACACGCGAGAATCGCTTCGGTGGTCTCGACCTTCTTCGTCTCTGCGTTGCTCGCCGTGTCTACACCGATAACCATATGAAGGTTATAGCTGCTGCCCTCAAGAATGTATTTGATCGCCGAGATGAGATTACTCGCGGAGTTGAAATTACTTGGGAGGCGGAGTTGATGCGACATTTCACCGTTAAGCTTCGCAAATTGTAAAAAATCATTCTGGGCGGTGAATTTCACACTGCTCTTCGGTAAGCGAGCTCCTCACATACGCTATAGTATGCTGCGGGCTCGCTTCCTTGTTTAGTGCAAAATTCCCTCGCCCATCTCTGATTTTTTATGTTGTTGTATGTGTGCGGTGAATTTCACACTGCTCTTCGGTAAGCGAGCTCCTCACATAGGTTTACTATGCTGCGGGCTCGCTTCCTTGTTTAGTGCAAAATTCCCTCGCCCATCTCTGATTTTTTTATGTTGTTGTATGTGTGCGGTGAATTTCACACTGCTCTTCGGTAGCCGAGTTGCTCACATATGCCATAGTATGCTGCGGGCTCGCTTCCTTGTTTAGTGCAAAATTCCCTCACTCACTTCTGATTTTTTAGTAGAGATAAATAATTTTGCATTCTGCATTGCTCTATACACAAAAAAGTGTGTCCAAGAATGTTGGACACACCTTTTCGTGTATTAGAGAATTAGATTACTCCAAGCGGCGTGCGCCGTCCGAAATAACCACATCGTAGATCTTTGGCTCGTGACCATACTTCTCTGCGAACTTCTGCTTTGCAGTAGCTACGAAGTTGTCGTACAACTCCTCCTTAACGAGGTTGATGGTGCAACCGCCGAAGCCACCACCCATAATACGAGCACCTGCAACACCGCACTCCTCTGCCAAAGTTGCCAAGAAGTCGAGCTCCTCGCACGATACCTCGTAGTCCTTCGACATACCCCAGTGAGTCTGGTACATACGCTGACCTACAGTCTCGTAGTCGCCCTTAACGAGTGCATCGCAAACATCCAATACGCGCTGCTTCTCGCCAATAACATACTTAGCACGCTTGTAGTCCTCCTCCGAGATCTCGCCCTTTACGCGCTCCAAATCCTCGAACTCTGCATCGCGCAAAGTCTCAACGCCGATAGCCTTAGCTACGCGCTCGCAAGACTCACGGCGCTTGTTGTATGGAGAATCTACCAACTCGTGCTTAACAACCGAGTTTACGAGCAAGAGCTTATAGCCCTGTGGGTCGAATGGGAAGTATTCGAACTCCATAGAACGACAGTCGAGGCGCATAAGGTTGCCCTTCTTGCCAAATACCGATGCGAACTGGTCCATAATACCGCAGTTTACACCCACATAGTGGTGCTCGGTCATCTGTCCTACCTTTGCAAGGGCGAACTTATCAATCTTGCCCTCTGCAAACAACTCGTTCAAAGCGAATGCGAAGGTGCTCTCCAATGCTGCCGATGACGACATACCAGCGCCGAGAGGTACATCACCTGGGAATGTGCAATGGAAGCCCTTAACCTCTACGCCCAACTTTGCCATCTCGCGGCATACGCCGAAGATATACTTCGCCCAGCCCTGCTGTGGGAGGTCCTCCTCCTGCAAACCGAACTCTGCCAACTCGTCCATATCAATAGAGTAGGCGCGAACCTTGTCGAGTCCGTTCGGGAGAATTGCAGCTACGATACCACAATCTACTGCTCCTGGGAAAACGAAACCGCCATTGTAATCTGTGTGCTCACCGATAAGGTTGATACGACCTGGTGATGCATAAACTCCGCAAGTACCCTCAAAATGGTCTGCGAATGCCTTTTTTACCAAAGAAATATCCATAGTATTTGTAATTTATAGGTTTTTCAATCCCTCAAAGGTACGAATAAAAAATGGAAAACCGAAACCGAAATCGAAAATCTGATAAATTTTTTTTAATATAGGTGTCCGAAGTATACCGCATTCATAAGCATCTTGGCTCCACCAAACCAATATGAACGGAAGATTGGATTGTCCGCAAAGTGGATAACCTCGCCCTCGCCGTGCTTGACCACCATAACAGTAGGAGTCGATGCGATACGGTTGATATTGTTGTCCGAAACATAACCCGAAAGATGTGGTTTATCTGTGTAACGCACAGGGATAATCACACCGTTCATTGCCGCCTCATCGTAGACCTGAGGGCCTTTGCGGAAGAGTGGTAACTCGTTGGTTGTGTATCCGTAGCATACAGGCGAAGTCTTGTCGATTGAGGTATTGAGGATTGCTCCTGCAATCTTCTCCTTATCGCCCTTTTCGGTTGGAGAAGCAATACGTTTGATGGCAGTCATACCAGCTCGAGCTGCCATATTAAAGCCTGCGCCAGTTGTGATAATAGTACCACCTTTTTCCACCCACTGACGTATTGCAGGGTATGCCTTGTGCTTGTTTGGTAACGCTCCGTGAGTAGCAATCAAGACGTTGTACTTGGCAAGTGTCTTTTTGTCGATGTCGTTGGCTGTGATACGCAATGGTGCGATACCATAGTGCTTCTCGAGCAACATCCAAATCTCGCCACATACATCACCCTTGAAGCCCTCGCCCACCAAGAGTGCAACCTTCGGCTGACGAGCCAACTTCAAATCCAACTTTTCGCTATTGAACTTACCTTCTATGGCGTAGATGTTCGAGCCATTCTCCTTGGCGCTCTTTTCGAGCAATGCATAGAGCTCATCTGCCGTAATAGGCTGATTAGCAACCTCAACAACCGCACTTCCGCAAGTCATAGTCTGCTTGTTGAACTTAAACTCCTTGCTCGAGATCTTCACTACAACACCCTTCGCCAAGAGCGCATTCAATACGTTGTGAGAGTAGAGTCCTACAGCATCTACGATGTAGCCATAGTCGCTCTTGCCACCCACAACACTGCCCTGCGGGAACGAGAGTGTAGCCTTCTCTCCAAGCAAACCATTGGTAGATTTAACCTCGGCTTGTGCAACATTGTATGCGAGAGGGAATGTCCAGGTTGAGATGTCATAGAAGTGGAGATCCTCGTAGATGTTGTTGCCAAGGCGCTCCCAAATCGCCTTCACCTTGTAGAAGTATCGCTGATTGAGAGGGATAACGAATGATTCCTCGGCAGTAAACTTCTCCTTGCCCACCTTGGTGTCCTTTGCCAAGTGGTAGACCTCGATGTTGTGAACCAAGAGGTTTTCGAGCAATCTATAAGCTCTCGCCTTGTCGCCTCGAGTGTGGAAGAGGTAACCCTGTACCTCGCTCTGCTGAGCTTTGGTTGCAGATTCTGCGAAGAATCTACGCTGATAGTCGAGCAACTTCACGCGCATATCGCATCCAGCGCAGAGAGCCGAGATGCTTGCTTCGGTTTGATGACGAATGGTTGTAGGAAGAGTTATATAACCATTGGCATACTTACGCATATACCCGCGTGCGCTCGACTGCTCGAACAATAAGCATACCGAGCCTTGCACATCGCCATACGCAGCTCCCTTGCCGAGGTAGTAGTCATCGAAGCCCTCTCGGCAATAAGGCTCGGCACCGATTGGAGTGAGCACCTTGCTTACGTAGTCGCCCACCTCGCCTGTCAAGGCTTGATTTTCGTGGGTTACATATTGGTGAAGACGCTTAGGGTGGCCTGGGCTATGGAAGAAGCGAGCGCGCTTACCGCCCATCTCGTGCAGGTCGAGTACAAGGTTTGGATGCCAATCGAGATAGGACTCTACCGCCATACGGCCCTCTGGGTGCTGACACATCAAGAGGTCACGATTTACATTGGCATAGTAGTGGTTAGCACGCGCACCTGGCCAAGCCTGCTTGTGCTCGTACGATTCGTTGCTACCGCACTGTATCGAGCCAAGAGAGTTGTTTACCCAAGCCGAATAGCGATTCAACGCGTCTGGATTGCTACCTGGGGTTAGGAGCAATACCATATTGTCGGGCATCTTCAATACCGCCTTGTCCTCCGATGCTGCAAAGAAATAGGTCATTGCCACAGCTGCATTTGCGCCCGAAACCTCATCTCCGTGCATCGAACAGGTGATGCTGCTTACGATAGGCATCTGCTTGGTGTCGAGAGCTGCCGAGGTTGTGGCATCGAGTAACTGCAAGTGACTCGCCTTGATTTGCTCGAGGTTGGCGTGATTCTTGGGCGAAGTGATTACCAACTGCACAAGACGGCGCATTTCGTGTGTGCGACCAAGGTCCACGAGCTTGATACGGTCTGACTTGGCTACAACAGCCTCGACATAGCCGAGGATATCGCTCCATTCGCAGTAACGCTCACCGAGCTCGAAACCAAACACCTGCTTTGGTGTTGGAATCTCGCTGTTGTAGTTGCCAGGGAGGGCGACCTCTTGCTGCTCGACTGTGAGACTCTTCGGTAGGAAGAAACTCAAATCGTGCGAGTAGCTGCTGAAGTTTGGCTGTGCAAATGCTGTCAACTGACAGACGACAAAACCAATCGCTAAAAGATACTTTTTGATATTCATAGTAGTTGAATTTTGTGTTTTAATGCCTCAAATTTACAAATAAAAACTCGGATTCGAAAGCAAAAACGAAAACTTTTGAGAAGAGAGGAGATAGGGGGTAGGAGAGAGCTTCTAGAGGTGGTTAAAGGTCATTGGGGGCTTATGGGGATTTTATAGCTACAGATAGCTACATGCAGATAAGTCGCCCGAAACGCCACCGGCTGACCGAGTTTACAAGGCACCAACAGAATAATGCCATTATCTCTCCACATTACTGAAACCCTGGACTCGAACGGCGGCAGAAGCTGAGAGCAGAGCAAGTAGGGGAGATATCGAAGCGGAGGCGAGCAACAAAGTTGCAAGCATTGAGAGGATAAACTAAAAGGAAATTTATTTACTTTTTGATTATACTCTCAAGGCTTACGATTACGAAGTAATAGGCTTACGCTACAATAGCTACACAACGTAGATAACTTTGCCGAGGCGCAACAAGCTGACCGAGTCCTATTCTGGGCAAACGAAAAGGAGCTTTCTTAAAGAAAACTCCTTTGAAGTGCCCAGAATAGGACTCGAACCTACACGCCTCTCGGCACTCGCACCTGAAACGAGCGCGTCTACCATTTCGCCATCTGGGCTTTTGTAGGCGCAAAGGTAACTAAAAATTTGCGAATTACAACTTTACCTAACTTTTTTTGAAAGTTTTCCGCTTTCTGCTTTCAATTTTCACTTTTTATTACTATATTTGTTAAGATAAATCGAAGTGAGAAGAGGTGGCATCGTTATATTTCCATATTCCGTTTTGTAAGCGGTTGTGTGGCTATTGCGATTTTTATCGTAGTGTGAAGTTGAAATATATCCGCGATGTGGTAGAAATGATGCACGTTGAGCTGGCAGAGCAAGCCTATTTTCTACACGATAAGGAGGTTCGTACTATCTATTTTGGGGGTGGCACTCCATCGTTGCTCGCGCCGAGCGAGATAGGGCGATTTATTGACCACGCGCGCGAGTTATTCGACTGCTCGCAGGTGGAGGAGATAACTATCGAGGTGAATCCTGACGATATTACACCCGAATATGTTGCCGAGCTACGCAAGACATCGGTGAATCGAATCTCTATGGGTGTTCAGTCGCTTGATGATGAGGTGCTTAAGTTTATGGGACGCCGCCATTCGGCACGTCAAGCTGTCGAGGCTGTCGAGATGTTGCAGGATGCGGGCTATGATAATATCTCGGTAGATCTGATTTTTGGCGTGGAGAGCGCAAGTGCAGAGATGATAGATGAGACGCTGCAAGGCTTCCTTGCAATGGGTGTGCAACATATCTCGGCATACCACTTGACGATAGAGGAGAATACTCGATTTGGTCGTATGCTCTCGCGAGGAGAGTTGAATGAAGGGACAGAGGAGCGCAGTGAGGCTGAATTTTTGCATGTACATAATAGTTTGACTCTGGCGGGATTCGAGCATTACGAGGTGTCGAACTATGCGCTACCAGGCTATCGCTCGAAACATAACTCTTCGTATTGGCGCGATGTGGAGTATCTCGGTATAGGTCCAGGAGCACACTCCTTTAATGGTGAGGTACGCCGCTGGTGCGAGCAGAGTATCGAAGAGTATATCTGCGGAGTGGAGTATGGCTCGGAAATGCTGTCGCAGCGCGATAGATTGAATGAGTATGTGATGACCTCATTGCGATGTGTTGAGGGGCTGTCGTTGGAGCGCGTTGAACGCGATTTCGGAGAATGTGAACGCGAAAGATTGGTGCAAGAGTCCACTAAAGAGGGGTTGAAGCAGTTGCTGATAAATGATAACAATAGACTGCGAATTGCCCCTGAGAATATGCTCTTGTCGGATTTTGTGATAACCTCGTTAATGGCTCTGTAGAGGTATGTATTATATATATAGTATAAATTATTAAAAAATTTTAATAAATACTTGGTTTTGTAATTTTAAGGTCGTATATTTGCGACAAATTTTGATATAAAATTGATATAAAAACAACAAATTATCAGATAATTATGAGTGAAGTAAAATTTAATCCAGATGTCCTATTTGAGGTCAGCTGGGAGGTATGTAACAAGGTTGGTGGTATTCATACCGTATTGGCAACGAAGGCACTGACAGTTACAAAGCAGATGGGCGATAAGTATATCACTATCGGCCCAGATTTTTCGCAGGATAGCGAGGTTTCGGAGTTTGTGGAGGACCCAATGTTGATGAAGACTTGGCGTCAGTCTCTCTATAATGATGGTATTCGTGTTCGCATTGGTCGTTGGAATGTGTGTGGTAACCCTATCGCAATTCTTATCGACTTCACAACTCTCTTTGCAAGCAAGGACGAGGTGTTGAAGGAGTTGTGGGATAACTACGGCGTAGATTCTCTCTCGGGACAGTGGGACTATGTTGAGCCAGTATTGTTCGGATACTTGGCAGGTAAGGTTATCGAGTCGTATGTTGATGCATTCTGTGCAACTACCGAGAAGGCTGTGGCTCATTTCCACGAGTGGATGACCTGCTCGGGTGGTCTCTACTTGCGTAAGCACTCGCCATATATCGCAACTGTGATGAGTACCCACGCAACAGTTATGGGTCGTTGCATCGCAGGTAACAACCTTCCTCTCTACGGCAATTTGTCGCAGTTCAATGCCGATGACTTGGCTCGTCAGTTCAATGTTGTGGCTAAGCACTCTATCGAGAAGCAGGGCGCAAAGAACCACGATGCGTTCCTTTCGGTGAGCGATATTACTGCTCGTGAGTGTGCATACTTGCTCGGCAAGGAGGTTGATGTTGTAACTCCAAACGGTTTTGAGAACGACTTTGTTTGGAGTGGCAAGGAGTACGATACAAAGCGTGCTGAGGCTCGCAAGGCTATGATTGAGGTTGCAGAGGCTTGCCCCTCGCACAAGTTCGAGAAGGAACCATTCATCATCGGTACAAGTGGTCGCTACGAGTTCCACAACAAGGGCTTGGATGTATTCTTCGAGACTTTGAAGACTCTCGAGACCTCGGGTAAGCTCGATCGTGAGGTGTTGGCATACGTAACAGTTCCAGCTGCAAACCTTGGCGCACGCCGCGATTTGCAGGCTCACTTGCAGGATAAGTCGCAGGCTATTGATGCTTCGCAGTATCGCTACTCGACACACGTCTTGGAGTACCAGGCTTGGGATCAGGTGGCAAACGCTATCAATGGCTCGGTGCTCGATAAGGCAGAGTCGAAGGTTAAGGTTATCTTCGTTCCTACATATCTCAACCAGAATGATGGCGTATTCAACAAGTCGTACTATGAGTTGCTCGTAGGTATGGATTTGACAATCTATCCATCGTACTACGAGCCTTGGGGATATACTCCACTCGAGTCTGTGGCATTCTCGGTGCCAACAATCACCACCACATTGGCAGGTTTTGGTGTTTGGGCGGCAGAGCAGGAGCAGAACAATGGCGTAGTAGTGGTTGAGCGTAACGATAGCAATACGGCTGAGGCTGTAGCATCAACTGCAGATGCAGTGCTCCGTTTCCTCGCATTGTCGGAGAAGGAGGTTAAGGCTGTACGTAGCGCAGCATTCGAGATGTCGAAGAAGGCTCTTTGGGATAATCTCTTCGCATACTATCAGAAGGCATACGAGTGCGCTATCGAGAGCTGTGTAGCACGTACAAACCGCGCTGTGATGGGTGACGGTGGTGCTTCGCACGAGCAGATTAACTTTGTTCGTCAGCAGTTGTTCGTTGAGCGTCCAAGCTGGCAGCGTGTAATGGTCGAGAAGTCGTTGCCTGCACGCCTTCGTCCACTCGAGGAGCTTTCGCGTAACTTGTGGTGGAGCTGGACTCTCGGTGCTCGCGATTTGTTCGAGGATATCGATAAGGATTTGTGGGTAGAGGTTGATCGTAACCCTATCGCCTTGCTCGATAAGGCTTCGGTTGAGCGTATGAACGAGCTCGCGAACGATGCAGAGTTCCTCGCAAAGATGGACGCTGTATATGCTCAGTTCAAGGAGTATATGAACGAGAAGCCAGATCCAAAGGCTCCGAAGATTGCATACTTCTCGATGGAGTATGGTTTGCATCACTCGTTGAAGATCTACTCGGGTGGACTCGGAATCTTGGCTGGTGGCTATATCAAGGAGGCTTCAGACAGAAATACCCCAATGGTGGCAGTTGGTCTCTTGTATCGCTATGGCTACTTCACACAGCGTCTCTCGGCACAGGGTGCTCAGGAGGCTACATACGAGGCTCAGAACTTCTTCAAGTTGCCAATCGTACCTGTTCGTGAGGAGGACGGTTCGTGGGTAACTACCCAGGTGGCATTGCCAGGCCGTACTTTGTGCGCACGTGTATGGTGCTGCCAGGTAGGTCGTACTCCATTGTACTTGCTCGATGCCGACTATGAGGCTAACCTCGAGGAGGATCGTCAGGTAACTCACCACCTCTACGGTGGCGATTGGGAGAACCGCTTGAAGCAGGAGATCTTGCTCGGTGTAGGTGGTATCCGTGCCCTCGTAAAGATGGGTATCAAGCAGGAGGTTTACCACTGCAACGAGGGTCACGCTGCATTTATCGGCGTTGAGCGCGTTCGCAACTTGATGTCGCGTAAGAAGCTCTCGTTCTCGGAGGCGTTGGAGGTAGTACGTTCGTCATCGCTCTTTACAACCCACACCCCAGTACCTGCAGGTCACGATGCATTCCCAGAGTCGATGATTCGTCAGTATATGTCACACTACCCAGATGCTCTCGGCATCACTTGGGATCAGTATATCAACCTCGGTAAGGTTAATCCAAACGATCCGAACGAGCGCTTCTCGATGTCGGTACTCGCTTGTAACCTTTCGCAGGAGGTTAATGGTGTATCGTGGTTGCACGGTGAGGTTTCGAAGGACCTCCTCGGCAATATGTGGCCAGGATACTTCAAGAAGGAGTTGCACATTGGCTATGTAACCAATGGTGTTCACTTCCCAACTTGGACCGCTTCGAATATGCGTCGTCTCTACTCGCGCTACTTCCCTGAGGGCTTCGAGGGTCATACCTACAATATCCCTGAGTGGCAGAAGGTTTACAATATTCCAGATGAGGAGTTGTGGAACGAGCGTATGTTCCTCAAGAATCGCCTTATCAAGACTATCAAGCGTCGCTATACCGACCCTACTCAGGTACGTATCGACCACCCAAGCCAGATGGTACAGGTGGCAGATCGTATCAAGCCAGAGGTTCTTACTATCGGTTTTGCGCGTCGTTTCGCAACTTACAAGCGTGCATACCTCCTCTTCTCTAACTTGGAGCGTTTGTCAGCTATCGTAAACAATAAGGAGCGCCCTGTTCAGTTTATCTTTGCAGGTAAGGCTCACCCTGCAGATAAGCCAGGTCAGGACTTGATCAAGCGTATCGTTGAGGTGTCGTTGATGCCTGAGTTCGTTGGTAAGATTATCTTCTTGCAGAACTACGATATGGAGTTGGCTCGTCGTATGGTTCAGGGTGTCGATGTATGGTTGAATACTCCAACCCGTCCACTCGAGGCTTCGGGTACTTCGGGCGAGAAGTGTGTGATGAATGGTGTTATGCAGTTCTCGGTACTCGATGGCTGGTGGGTTGAGGGCTACAAGGAGAATGCCGGTTGGGCACTCCCTATGGAGCGTACATTTGCCGACCAGGGTCACCAGGACGAACTCGATGCTGAGATGATCTACACCACTATCGAGGAGCAGATTGTACCTAAGTACTATGCTCGCAACGAGAAGGGTATTCCAACCGACTGGGTAGCTTCGGTTAAGAAGTGCGTTGCGGATATTGCATCGAACTTCACCACAAACCGTATGCTCATCGACTACGAGGAGCGTTTCTACTACAAGTTGGCAGAGCGTAAGAAGTTGCTCGTATCGAACAACTACGTCCTCGCTCGCGAGATTGCAGCTTGGAAGCGTAAGGTTTCGGCAGCTTGGGATAACGTTAAGATTCTTGACTCGCAGCGCGTACGCGTAGATAAGGAGTCGATGATGCTCGGCGAGAAGTATCACTTCGAGGTTAAGGTTGATGTAGCATCACTTTCGGCTGAGGAGATTGGTGTTGAGTTGGTAGTAGCTAAGCAGATGGTAGGCCAGCAGGCTCCAGATGTAATCCTCACAGAGCAGTTGCAGCTTGTAAATGTTGAGGGAAATCAGGCTACATACGCTCTCGATATTGTACCTAACCGTACCGGCGCATTCGATATTGCATTGCGCGTATATCCAAAGAACGAGAACTTGCCATATAGAATGGACTTTGCTCTCGTTAAATGGGCTTAAGGAATCTGCTTAAACCTATTTGCGTCGTTCTTTAACACACTTTTACGGCTCTTTTCTCTTGGCTATCTCGTTACATAGCGCCACTATGCGCCTCGATAGTCAAGAGAAAATAACCGCAAAATTGAAATTAAATAATTTCGCAAACAGATTTGCGCAGACTCCATTGAGATAGTTGTGTTGAGGTGCACTTTAATATGCTGCGCACTTAACACCTCGCAAGCCTTGAAACTGCTCCTCTAAAAGCAATTTTAAGGTGTTGGGTATTTCAGTATGCTGCGGATTTGCCGCCTTGCTTGGCGAAAAAATAGCTCCAACATACAACCTCAAAGGGTTATTGATGTAAAGTTGCTCCTCTGAAATTATTAAAGAGGGTAGAGGTAATAGGGTTTCGCAAGCCTTGAAACTGCTTCGCTAAAAGCAATTTTAAGTAGATGCTAAAATTAGGAATTTTTAACTCTTAATTTTAAATTTTTAATTAGCCAATGGCTAATAGCTAATAGCCAAAAAAAACATACATTAATACTGTTGAGCACCGATTGCTCGGCAGTATTTGATGTGTTAATAGGACTCGAAAAGGAACTATTTCGCCTGAGTTTATAAAAATAAACGGTTATTTTTGAAAATATCCGGTTTTTTCGAAACAATTAGGCGAAATTTTTATTAACTTTACGAAACGAAACAAAATCTTTACAATAAAATAAATTATGCCGGGACTTAAATTTGACAAACGAGAACTTGGTAACTTGGAGTACTCGTTGCAGCGCGAGATGTTGGCTACCGACCGCCGAGGTGGTTATATGAGTACAACAATCGTGGGTTGCAACACTCGTAAGTACCACGGTCTTATTGTTGCCCCGATAGATTCGAGCAACAATGCCTATGTGCTGCTCTCGTCACTTGACGAAACCATCGTGCAGCACGACCAGTCGTTCAACTTGGCTCTCCACCGCTTCCGTGGTGTATATGAGCCTCGCGGACACAAGTATATCACCGATTTCGTGTATACCCCGTGTCCGACCATCACCTATCGTGTGGGTGGCGTGATTCTCCGCAAGGAGATTCTTTGGATTCACAAGCGTACGCAGATGATGATTCGCTACACGCTCGTGGATGCCCACTCCGATACTACTTTGCGTTTGCGCCCATTCCTCGCATTTCGCAATAAGCACGAGCTGTCGAAGGCAAATATGTATGCAAATGTTCGCTCCTACCCGGTTACTAATGGAGTGAAGAACCGTCTTTATGATGGTTTCCCTTGGTTGCATATGCAGTTGTCAAAGAAGGATGCTAAGTTTATTCCAGCACCAGATTGGTACTACGATTTTGAGTATCAGAAGGAGTTGGAGCGCGGCTACGAAGGCTATGAGGATCTCTTGACCACAGGTTACTTCGAGATGAATATCAAGAAGGGTGAGAGCGTAATCTTCTCGGCTTCGGTAGATGAGTTGCCTTCGGCTGAGGCTATAGTCGAGACATTCGAGGCTTCTGTAGCTCGCCGCACACATAAGATTGACTTTGAGAGTTGCTTGCACCACTCGGCACGTCAGTTTATCGTTCGCCGTCCGGGCAATCGCACCGAGGTTATATCGGGATACCACTGGTATGGTAAGGCTGGTCGTTCGGCATTTATCTCGCTCCCAGGTTTGACCTTGGAGCAGGGATACAAGGAGGACTGTATGGATGTTCTCGATACAATGGTTGGCGATATGCACAATGGCGACTTTGCAGGCTCGGCTTCGGCAGAGGTTGCTGCCGATGCTCCACTTTGGTTCTTCTGGACCTTGCAGCAGTTGGAGTCGCACATTGGCGCTGCAGCAATTTGGGAGAAGTATGGCGCAGCAATGAAGAGCATCCTCACAGCATATCGTAGAGGCTTCTTCGGTGGTTGCGTGGCAATGCATACAAATGGACTTGTTTGGGCTGCTCGTGATGGTATGGCTTTGACTTGGATGGACTGCGTGATGAATGGTCAGCCAGTTACCCCTCGTGCAGGATATGTAGTCGAGATAAATGCATTGTGGTACAACGCTGTGTCGTACGCTTTGGCTTTGGCAAAGAAGATGGGCGACAAGGAGTTCGAGAAGGAGTGGAAGGCTCTTCCTGCTCAGATTCAGAAGTCGTTTGTTGATATGTTCTACCTCTCGGAGGAGGGGTACCTTGCCGATTATGTAGAGATGCACGGCAAGAACTACGATGTTCGTTGCAACCAGATTGTTGCGTGTGGCTTGCCATACACAATGCTCAACGAGGAGCAGATTGTGAATGTTTGGAGAACAGTGCGTCAGCACCTGCTCACACCTGTGGGACTTCGCTCGTTGTCGCCACTTCACCCGATGTTCGAGTCTACCTACAAGGAGAATCCTATCGAGCAGGAGGCTGCTGCAACAAATGGTGCAGTGTGGGTATGGCCATTGATGTTCTACGTAGAGTGCGCTTTGAAGCTCGATGGCGCGCGTTTCATCTCTCACGCAGAGGAGATGTTGGCGGCATTCGATGAGAATATCCAAACCTACTGTATTGGTTCGGTGGCAGAATACTACGATGCCAACCCTCCATTTGCTCCACGAGGTGCGGTGTCGCAGGCTTGGAGCGTAGGTGGCTTGCTCTATATCAAGCAACTTATCGAGCAGTATAAGGCTAAGGCAAAGCGTGCAACCAAGCGCGCAGCAGCAAAAAAGAGTGTTAAGAAATAATAAAATATAAGTAAGATGAGGGTTTTAATGTTTGGCTGGGAGTTTCCTCCGCACATTGCGGGTGGATTGGGTACAGCCTGTTATGGTATGACCCGCGGATTAGCTCGTAACGATGTCGATGTAACTTTTGTTATGCCTCGAGCATCGGGTGATGAGGACGAGCGTTTTATTCGCGTGGTGAATGCGAGCGATATCGAAACAGTATTCGGTAATGTCAGCTCCGATGCCGCCGACATCATCGACAAATTGTCGTTTATACACGTGGACTCTAACCTCGTTCCTTACCTATCGCCCGAGGAGTACGAAACCTATCACGAGGAGTTCGTAAAGACAGGCGAAAGACGTTGGGAGACTGGCGATGTGTGGAGTCAGCGCTACACCTTCTCGGGTAAGTATGGTGCAAACCTTATGGAGGAGGTCGCTCGCTATGCGATTGTTGCTGCGCAGGTGGCTAAGGACTTGGAGGGACAGTTCGATGTGATTCACGCACACGACTGGCTCACCTACTATGCTGGTATAGCTGCAAAGCGCGTATCGGGCAAACCGCTTGTAGTGCATATGCACGCTACATCGTTCGACCGTTCGTCAAGCGACAATATCGATACTCGCGTCTACGAGATTGAGCGTACTGGTATGGCTGCAGCTGACCGTGTTATCGCTGTGTCGAACCTCACTCGCAACATCTGTATCGAGAAGTATAACATTCCTGCCGAGAAGGTGGTGACTGTTCACAATGCGGTGCGTTTCGCCGAGAACGATGCGGAGACTCCAGAGCGTGGCGTGACAGACAAGATTGTTACCTTCCTTGGTCGTATCACCTTCCAGAAGGGTCCTGACTACTTTGTTGAGGCAGCTGCGAAGGTGTTGAAGCGCGTTCCAAATGTTCGCTTTGTGATGGCGGGTTCGGGCGATATGATGAACCACGTTATTCGTCGTGTGGCACGTCTCGGTATTGCCGACCGCTTCCACTTCACAGGCTTCTTGAAGGGTGACGATGTTCACAAGATGTTCCAGTTGTCGGACGTATATATTATGCCATCGGTATCGGAGCCATTCGGTATCTCGCCACTCGAGGCTATGCGTGCGAATGTCCCTTCGATTATCTCGAAGCAGTCGGGTGTAGCCGAGGTTTTGGACTACGCTGTTAAGGTAGACTATTGGGATGTTGATGCTATGGCAGATGCGATCTATGGCTTGATCACCTACCCTGCACTTGCAAATATGTTTGCTAAGAAGGGCTTGGAGGAGGTTACAAACCTCAAGTGGAACGATGCCGCAAAGAAGGTTAAGCAGGTCTACGAGGATGCTATTGCATCGATGAAATAACCTTAAAACGAATAAAACAAAAAACACAAAAAATATGAAAACAGTTTGTTTATATTTTCAGGTACATCAACCTTGGCGATTGAAGACCTACCGCTTTTTCCATATCGGCAAGGACCACAACTACCTTGACGATTTGACCAACCGCGCCATTATGTTGAAGATTGCGCGCGAGTGCTACTTGCCAATGAATGCCCTCCTTCTCAAGCTTATCAAGGAGAATAAGGGCGCATTCCGTGTTACATTCTCGCTCACAGGAAGTGTTGTTGAGCAGTTCAAGGCTTACGCTCCTGAGGTGCTCGATTCGTTCCGCGCTTTGGTAGATACTGGTTGCGTAGAGTTGTTGGCCGAGACCTACTCGCACTCGTTGGCAGCACTCTCTTCGAAGGAGGATTTCAAGGATCAGGTCAAGAAGCACACCGCAATGCTCAAGGAGGAGTTTGGTGTTAAGCCAAAGGCATTCCGCAATACAGAGCTTATCTACTCGGACGAGATTGGCGAGGCTGTAGGCGAGCTCGGTTTCAAGACAATGTTGGCAGAGGGTGCAAAGCACATCCTCGGTTGGAAGTCGCCTGACTTTGTGTATGCTGGTGCAGCGGATCAGAGCCTCCGTCTCTTGCTCCGCAACTACAAGCTCTCGGACGATATCGCATTCCGCTTCTCGAACCAGGGTTGGGATGAGTATCCACTCACAGCCGACAAGTATGCTGCTTGGCTTTCGGAGTCGGAGGGTGAGGTTCTCAATCTCTTTATGGACTACGAGACCTTCGGCGAGCACCAGAAGGCTTCGACTGGTATCTTCGATTTCGTGAAGAACCTCCCTGCTGCAGTTCTTAAGCGTGGCGATTTGAAATTCTCGACTGTTTCGGAGACCGCTGCTGAGCATCAGCCAGTTGCTGTTCTCCACTGTCCTCACGTAATGTCGTGGGCTGACGAGGAGCGCGATATCACTGCTTGGCTCGGTAACGACTTGCAGAACGAGGCTTTCTCTAAGCTCTACGCTATGAAGGATAAGGTCCGCTCACTCAAGAGCAAGGATTTCGAGTATGTATGGAACTTTATGCAGACTTCGGACCACTTCTACTATATGGCAACCAAGTGGCTCTCTGACGGAGATGTTCACTCATATTTCAACCCATATGGATCGTCATACGAGGCGTTCATCAACTATATGAATGTGCTCTCTGACTTCCAAATTGAGGTGGAGAAGGCGTTGGCGGCCAAGAAGAGCCGTGCTAAAAAGTAAAAATTGTTTTTAAGCAGTGTTTGCTGCGTTAAACTTCGGTAGCCGAGTTGCTCACATACGCCCAAGTATGCTGCGCACTCGGCTCCTTGTTTGCCTTGCAACCATCTGCTTAAATTCCAATTTGAAGTTGTGGAATTTGAAGTAGTGGAAGGTTTGATATATCTCTGATTTTGAATATATGGAAGGGTGGCTGCAAGGCCACCCTTTTGTATCTCACGACTTCTGACAAAATATAAAACATATAGACCTCCCAGATAAAGGGAGGTCTATATGTTTTTATTTCTATATACTCTTCTACTTGAAAAGTTTATTAAGTATTGCGGCCAAACGATAGCCAGCCTTTGCCAAGAGTCTGTCGTGGGTGAATGCCCAATAGTTCACATCCTCCTGGGTTAAGATGTGGTTGTCGGTCAGCTCTCGTGAGTAGATAACACGATACTCTGCAGCCATATCCTGCGCCCACTCGGCAGGTGTGCCCTTCTGGGAATCGCCGAGGCGGTGGTTGTGATAGAGGTCTATGTCGTAGGCATAGAGTTCAGTCGTAAGCATAGCCTGCTTGTAAGCATAGTAGTGGTTCCACAACCATCTCCATTTACAATCCTTATATCGAGCCAACTTGCCTTTGCGGTTGTTCCAACGGCGTACGGTGAAATCCTTTTGTGTTATCTCGTTTCCCTCGATGCGGACATTTGCTACACTGTGCATATCGGCAATGGCTCGTGCAAGCGAAAGGAGAGCCTCCTTGTCGCTCTTGTCCTTGCTGAGTTTAGTGATTGCCTCCTCTATGGCAATAATGGCATTACTCTCGTTGTTGGTAGGGATGTACTCTCCGTTAAGATGAAAGAGATATTGTGTGCGATTGGTGATGTCGCATTCGGCTAAATCGCTACCGAGAGTTCCCTTTACGGCTTGTGCAGCCTCGGGTGAGAGGTGCTTTGCTGCAAGGTGTGTAATAGCTGGAAATGAGAGTTTGTTCCAAGCTCCTGCCGAGAGTGTCAGCAGAAGAAGTGATAGTGTAATTATGCTCTTTTTCATAGTCTGCTACTCTTTGAAAACATCGTTTAGAATGTGAGCTAAGCGGTATCCCGCATAGGCCATTTGTTGGTAGGTCATCTCGGTAAGAGCCTCCCTGTCGCTATCCGAGAGCTTTGCTACATCGGTGTCGCGAGGTATGAGCTTGTAGGACTTGAAGACCTCCTTGGTGGTACCCTTAAGCCAGTCATTGGCATCGCCACGACATATCTTGGCGCGCTGCTTTTTGCTATAATTATCTGCGGCAGCTCTCCACTCGGTACACTTCCACTTGGGGTGTAGAATGTTGGTGATATTGTCCCACATAGAGTGGTAGCTGTACTTCTTGCCCTTATACTTGAGTCGGTAGCGGTTGTAGACTGTAGTCTCCTCGTATGTAGGATTATCCTCGACAGGGATTGCTACGTGTGCAGGGCAGTGCATGTCGCCCAACATATGAATCAAGAAGCGAATCTTGTTCGATACCAATGAATCTGGCATCTCCTTATATGAGGTGCGAAGCTCCTCGTGGAACTCATTGATGCGGTAGGCGGCACTCTTGCGTACAGACTCCTGCGCTATGGTACTGCTGCGGAAGTCGCCTGTGTATTGACGCTCGGGGTAGGCATATCCAATATGCCAATGAGCCGTACCCTTGAACCCTTTGCTATAACGCCAGTTGTCCATCCACGATGCCTCGTAGGCGAGGGTGTGGCGGAGATAGTGGTGGCATTTAGCCTTAGCCTCGGGGGTGAGGTGCTCTTCGGCTATGTAGCCGATGACGGTGTGACCTGGACCTCCCCAGGCCTTCGCACTCTGCACACTCAGAGTGGCAGCAAGTAGAACGATAAGTGATAGAATATTTCTCATAATATCTGCGATTATTATGCTATTGTGAAATGGCGCTCTGTTGGCGAGAGAACCTCGATGCGAACAACCATTGCATCCTCGGGGAGTAGATCCTCGATAAGTTCGGGCCACTCGATAAGACACAAATCTCCCGAGTAGAAATACTCCTCATAGCCCATATCAAAGACCTCCTCGATGCGGTTTATACGATAGAAGTCGAAGTGGTAGACCACATCGCCAGCCGCGGTGCCGTACTGATTGACAAGCGCAAAGGTTGGACTCGTAACGGTATCGTCCGAACCGAGATACTCCATAATAGCGCTAATAAGTGTGGTTTTGCCTGCACCCATTGCACCACAAAATGCCACGACATTGCGTCCGTCCAACGATTCAACGACCGCCTCTGCTACCTCCTTCAACTCCTCTATCGAGCTTATTGTTAATTCTTTCATGAAAAGACATTTATTCACTACAAAGATAATAAATCTATTTTACAACTACCACGTTTGCTCCAAAAATTAGAGAGACTTCTTCGCTTTTTATCTCATTTCGTCCGATTTTACGGGGTTTTGGTTGGAAAGATGTTCGAGGTAGTGCAATTCCAATATATTTGTGTCGCCATTGATAGAAGGATAACATTATTGTATAAAATATATAGATTTATGAACAAATTAGACCCCTCAACCACCAACTCTTTTGACATTATTCGAATTATCGAACACGAAAACTCTGGCGTTCACGCCGCTTCGCTCTCGCGTATGGCGATTGGTTACATCCTCTCGGGAGTAAAGTACATCTACAACAATGACCAATGTTTCGAAATTGGCGAAGGAAGTGTATTTATTTTCGATACGGGATTTCACTACGAAGAGAATGTAGTTGCTGCAAATGGACGATTCGAGCAGATTCTATTTTACATCTCGGCATCATCACTCCAAAAGATTATCTTCGATCTTAATATGAACTACGGCATCTCTTTCTCCTCGCGCCATTCGTGCAATAGCTGTTTTGTGAATAATTTTGCCTCTTCGAGGTGTGATGCCTCTCTGCGAAATTTCTTTGTTGGGATTGAGCTTGCCTTGCGCAACTCGGCACTGCTCCATAATAATGTGGTGCAACGTATAAAACTAAATGAACTTATATACCTGATTCTCTCGGGTGAGGACAACTGCATCAAGCGCAAAGTTGTCCGTTCGGTCGATACATCTTCGGGACAATTCGTAAATGTCATCTACGCAAATCTCTTTAACGACCTATCGATAGAGCGTTTGGCGGAGCTGACCAATCGCTCATTGACTTCATTCAAGAAGGAGTTTAGGCGATTGTTCAAAACCTCGCCTCACCACTGGATTATCTCTCAGCGACTTACTCACGCCAAGATTATGCTCTCGTCTACAAGTCGTACGGTGTCGGAGATAGGTGCCGAGTGTGGTTTTTCGCATATCTCTCACTTTATAAAACTATTCAAGCAACGATATAATGCCACCCCTGCAGCATATCGCCGCGAGAGTAGTATATCCGAGAATCACCATTCAGCCGTGGGTTAGAGTCTGATTTATCGTCCCTGTCTCATATAAAAATTGGCGAAATATTGATAATTGAGAGGTGAATATAGCCTTTTTACCCCTACGATTATAATTTTTTTGGAAAAAAAGGTTATCTTTGTGACATGAAATTATCAATAGTTATATCAACATATAACAATGCCACATCGCTTGTAAGAACGATTGAGTCGGTAGCTTGCCAAGATGCCGATAGGTCGTTATGGGAGTGTGTGGTGGTGAACAATGCTTCGACAGACGATACACAGAGCCGAGTAGAGGAACTTATCAAGAGATACGATAATATCAATCTGCGTCTTGTGGATGAGCCCCAGCAGGGGTTGTCGCAAGCTCGCAATAGAGGTATTGCCGAGTCAAAGGGTGACTTTATTGCCTTTATCGATGATGATGAAACCGTAAACGAAGGGTTTGTAACAGCCTACATAGACCTTTTCCTCAACCACGGAGCATTTGCAGCTGCAGGAGCGGTTAAAGCGTGCTACGATAATGGCCGTCCGAAGTGGATGTCGAAATATACCGAGCAGATGATTGCCAATCCGATAGAGTTGGGCAATCAGATTGTTACTATCACCAGCAACATTACTCCTGCGGGTGGTAATATGGCATTTAATCGCGAGATATTTAACCTCTATGGAGGTTTCGATACAGAGCTTGGTCGCAAGGGTAACGAGCTTCTTGGTGGCGAGGAGAATGATATTTTTGAGCGTATACGCAACCTCGGCGAAAGAGTCTTCTATGCCCCTAATGCGATTGTTTATCACCATATTGGAGAGCGTAAGCTCACCAGGGAGTATTTCGATAAACTCTCCTATGGAGTGGGCGTGAGCAAATATATCCGTGCCGACAAGGAGGGTTTGATACGAGAGCTCTACAGAGATGAGAAGCAGAAGCGCATCTATACATTGATTTTGGCACTCCTCTACATCCTTATATTGCAGCCGCAGAAGGCAGCTTGGTTGTGGCGTATGCGTAAAGGTATCTCGAAGGGTGTCTTCGAGAGCAGGGCTTAAGCCTTAAAGATTGGGATTAGATATTCTCTTGCGTGTCGTGAGGTTTGATATACTCATTGACACGCTTTATTATATCGTTGCGATCCTCGCACGAGATGTAGTATTTGTTGCCGTCAATATCTGTAATCTCCACAAACTTGCCCCAGCGCGAAGCGTAGATGTGGATAAACTCCATAGTGCGGAGATTTATAAATCGACCATAGTGTCCAAAGAATCCGACAGCTCCAAACACAAGTAGACAAGAGCGCATCTCTCGTTTATTGACTTTGCGTATGTTGGCAATATCCTCGAATGCGAGAGTTGTATCTTCGGCAATACACTGAATCTCGATACCCTCATCATCTACCACCACTCTGCGCGGAATAGAGAGAATCATCAATGCCAATATAGCCAATATCAACGATATGAACCACGCCGAGATGTAGCCACCTTCGTAGACTAAGGTCAGTAAGACGCTAAGTCCTATGACGAGAAGGAGGTATAGTACCGAAAAGTAGATGACTTGTTTGCCAAAACGATATTTGTAGATCTTCTCCATTATTTTATCTCTCGTTGTTCTGCTCCTTTAACTCCCTTGCTATAGCCTCACCAATTACCAAGTCGGTAGGGGTAGTAATCTTGATATTGAAATAATCGCCCTCGCAGAGTGTGATTTTTTCGTTCGAATACTCCACAACCGAAGCGTCATCGGTAAACTCCTTGCGGAATGGGGTGTCGTAGGCTGCTCGCAGGATAGGCGCTGCAAATATTTGCGGGGTTTGCACTATGCGTAGAGGGGTGCGGTCTATAATATGCGACTCCTCGCCTTCGACCATTCGATAGGAGTCCACCGCCTTTACGACAGGTATTGCACTACCACTCTTCGCTGCACAATCTACTGCGCGTGCGATTAACTCTTTGGTGGCAAATGGGCGAACTCCATCTTGTACGGCTATCAAATCGACAGCATCGCTCAACGCCTCTATGCCGTTGCGAACGGAGTGAAAACGCTCCTCACCACCCTCAACTATGGAGTGCTTTGCCACCTCGAAGCGAGAGGATAGATTTTTCCAAAAGGCGATATGCTCCTGAGGTAATACCACCACAATGCGCGATGATGGCAGGGCGCTACGGAATGCGTTGATGGTGCGTACTAAAATAGGTTCTCCTCCTATGAAGGAGAACTGCTTTGGAAGGGTTCCTCCCATTCGTCTGCCGCTGCCTCCAGCTACAATTATAACTCCTACTCTTGGCTCTTCCATATCAACTTCTTTCCGAAACCGAGCGTATTGTCGGTCAGTTTTATAAATGTAGGTTCAACCGCCCATATATTCAATGGAGCAACAGCCGCATAGGGGAATCGCTTGATATATGCGACTCTATCCTCCTCGTTGCCTCGTTCGGCCTTGCCGCAAATCTGTGCGCCTTGTACCTTGCCCACAATGCGAGTTTCGAGGGTTATGCCTATGGCGACATTAGCGTTTTGTAGCATCTCTTGGGCGTGACGCGTTGAGTCGTCCGATGTAAATATTAGGCGATTACGTTCCTTGTCGTAGGCGTAGAAGCAAGCAGCACAATAGGGCTCACCCTTCTCCGATACGGTGGCGAGGGTGAGAACGTGGTGACGTCTAATAAAATCAACTATGCGCTTGTCAATCATCTCTTATTTGATAGATTCGAGGTTTGTGAGCTTCATCGAGTCGGGCATCTCGCCATTCAACTCCGCCATAACGAGCCATTTCACCCTCTCGAACTTTGCCCTATTCTCCTTTGAGATAGGTTCTGATGGATTCTGCGGTACCTTCAGTGGGTTGATTGGATTGGAACCCTTCCACAAGCGGAAGTCGAGGTGAGGACCAGTCGAACCAACATAACCAATAAGTTGTCCTTGGGCGATCTTGGAACCAACCTTTATACCCTTGGCAAAACTCTTCAAATGGAGATAGCCCGATGAGAGTTTGTTGCTGTGCTTAATCTTAAGTGTATTGCCGCCAGCCTTATCGTATGCTCTCTTTGTTACAACACCATCGGCCACAGCGCGCACTGGTGTGCCTGCAGGTGCTGCGTAGTCTACACCGTGATGTGGGCGGTATTTCTTGAGCACAGGGTGGAATCGCGCGTTGGAGAACTTCGATGAAATGCGAGTAAATTTGAGGGGAGCCTTCAAGAGTTGTTTACGCAACGATCCTCCATCTGCCTCCCAATATTGCAATTTGCCTCCCTGCTCGAAAGGTATGGCATATATCTCCTTACCGCGGTGGACAAACTTCGCACCCCATATACGCCCGATGCCAACCGAGAGGGTGTCGATGAACTTTTCATCGTAGATAACAGTGAAACGATCGCCCACCTGTATACCAAAGAAGTCGACTGTCCACTGGTAGATATCCTCCAACTCGGAAGCGAGAGCATAGGGCAGCTTCTCCTCCATAATAGCGCCCCAGAGTGAAGATTTTATTACGGCAGTGCTCTTCTTGCGATGGATATCCACTTCGCGCTGTCCCTCACGCACAGCCACCGAATCTCCTACGAACGAGAATACAACATAGTCGATTAGGTTCTTCTCGTAGACGAGGTGGTCGAGTTGTAGTGCGGTTGAGTCCTGACGAGTGAAGGTTGTGTAGTGATTACCCGCGCGGATATTTCGCAAAGGAGATATCTCTTTGGTGAGTTCATCGAGTCGCAACACCTTCTGGGTGCCTATGCCATAGCCACCGAGAATCTTGCTCCATGACTCTCCGCTCTCGACCTTCTTGCGCTCTACATTGTAGTTGTTGGCATTGATGCCGAAAATAATATTCTCCTCCTCGACTTTTTTCTCACTCTTCGAGGAGCAACCGATGAGTGGCATCGCCATCATCGCTACGATAAGTATATAAATTAGTCGTCTCATTCACAAAAAAAAGGTTATTCCATTGGGAACACGCGCACTTCGCACACTCCATTAAGGGCGATCTTCAGCGCCTCAATATCGGTCTTCTCCTCGACCTGTCCGTAGTGGTAAGGGTAGAAGAGGGTAGGTTTGATGCTCTTTATTGCACGCGTAGCCTGCTCCACAGTCATTGTGTATGGCTGATTTACGGGTAAGAATGCTATATCTATGCCCTGCAACGCGAGGAGATCTTCGTTATCCTCGGTGTCGCCTGCTACATAGATGGTAGTACCTCCCAAGGTGAGGATATATCCGCAATCTTCGCGCTCCTTTGGGTGGAAGTCGGTGTGTCCCTCGCTTATGTTGTAGGCTGGAACAGCCTTAACCGACAACCCCTCGAATGGCTCCGCTACACTACCAGGTAACATTGTTGTGCAATCGTGCTCGAACGCCTCGGCTGAGGTCTTGTCGCATAAGATAGCACAATTCTCACTTGCAATCTTCTCCACTGTTGCCATCTCGAAATGGTCGTAGTGCGAGTGGGTGATGAGAATAGCATCTGCCTTTGGCAACCTCTCCCAAGCGAAGTCGCCCACGGGGTCAATATAGATATATTTGCCATTATGCTCAATGGAGAGAGAGGCGTGTGCAAAGAATGTGAAGGTGATCTCCGAGCCATCTTTAGCAACTACCTTATCTTGTGGATAGGTAGGCGCCTTCTTGCAACAACCGAAGAGTGACAATATTCCCATAATAAAAAACAGTTTTTTCATCTTGTAGATTAGATTACCATCAACGACTTCACTGGCGCAATCTTCTCGAGTCGCTCCTTACCCTTAATCTCCTCTATTTCGACAAGGAAGACAAACTCCTTAATCTTGACGTTATAAGGTTTGCCATCGCGATATACGGTGAGCTTCTCGAGCGACTCGGCAATACCGAGTGCTGTGCCACCGGTAGCCAAAACATCGTCAATAATTGTTACATAGAATGTATCGCCCTCGGCTACACCTGCTACGATGTCGCTCAGGCGGTAGTAGAGCTTGTCGAATCCATACTCCTTCTCGATGCACACCTCCTGCAAGTCACCCTCAACAAATGGGAGTTTACCACTCTTACGCATAGGGATAATATTCTCGACAATACCCTCCTCCGAGAGAAGCGGTGCAGTGAATAGGAAGGCGCGAGCCTCGGGTGCTGCAATGTTAGGTGCGTGTGTAGCCTCCTTTAGCGCCTCGACAACCTTGCGAAATGCCTCCTTTGATTGCAAGAAGGGGATAATGTCGATAAAGTTGATACCTTCCTTAGGGAACCCCTTATAGAATTTGAGAATTTCAATCATAGCTTTATAATTTTGTTAGTTTTTTCTAAAATTCGTAAAAGTATATCTTTGCTGATTTAATCTTACACTCCTCCACTCCGTGTAGTGTTATTGTGCCTTTGGCATTGATAAAGCGCATACCCAAGCGGTCGCAGTATTTGCCAGTGTTGTAGAGGGTATAGATATTGCCTCTCTTGGCAAAAGCAATCTCCAATACACCTTCATACTCTATCTCGATAGCGACACCGCCATCCTTAGTTTTCTCGTCTGCAGTGAAGAGCAGGGTTTGACCTTGTGCCAAATCCTGAGGTTCGACATCGACAACCTTCACTGGCTTATTCTCAGGATCGGGCATAAGGCTGAAGTCGGAGAGTACCATAGTAACACCATCGCGAACAGCATATACATCGCGAGGTTGAGGGTAGATTGAAGCCTGCACCTCGTAGCCCTTCTCGCGCAAGCGCTTGATGCGTTCGCGAGTTAGTGCTTCGCGATCCATAGAGGATACTCCAACCTTGCCTCCGAGTTGAGGTAGAACCTCGAATGCCGACTCGGCAGTATTAGGTCTAATACCATAAAGTATCAGACATTTCGAGAACTTGCGGCACTCCTTCATCGACTCGACATTGCCTGTAAAACAGATCCAGTTGTTGCCCATAATCTTTTGGGCAAGACGATACGATTCTACATATTTGCTGTGGAGCATAGGTACAAGATTGTACTTCTTGCACTCCTTTAGTATCTCCTCCAATGTTGGGATTGGAGTGCGATATTCGGGGTTTGATGATGCGAGTACATAGTTCTCGCGCAGCTCATTCAAAGTGAGGTTCTCGACATTGATCTTTCCTTTGATTTTGGAGTAGTCATCGGCGTTGCGACAGGTGCGGTTGATGGTCTTGTCGTGCATAATGACCAGCTTGCCGTCCTTGGTGAGCTTGACATCGCACTCGATGCCCATATATCCGTGTCGTGCAGCGCGAGCTACAGCAGGTACCGAGTTCTCGGGGACTATCTTGCTCCACCAACCGGGATGGGCAAACATCTTTGGCATAGGCAGCTGTGCAACTGCCATACTTGCCGTGGCAAAGAGCAGTGCGGTGAGGGTTAGTAGTCGTTTCATCTCTATCTCTATTTGTCGTTTTCAGGGAACGTTACACCGTAGATTATATGCTCAAGCGGTCGCAAGAAGTTGCGCTTGCCATACTTGGGCGAATAGACATAGCAATCTATGGTGAGGAGTTCTCCCTCGCGTTCATCGAGGGTGGTGTAGCTTACGAATGGACCTCCCATAAAGTCCTTCTCCACCTCCCAGAATCCGCGTAGCTCAATCCAGTCGCGACCATTTATCTTGACCACCTTGCGCTGTGGTAGGAAATCTACATATCCATCGTCCTCTACGTTGGGAATACGTTTTACGGTGGTCATATATGAGCCATCGGTAGGTCCGGGTATTCGTTTTGCGAACTCGTTGCGAGCCTTAACCAAAGCCTCGGTTGTTACACTCGCCTTGCCCTTGAAAGGGTGGGAGTATATGAAAAAGCCTTGGCTTGCGACTGGGTATTCGTTCGACACCCAGATAAAGTTGTCACTCTCGGCGCGGAATAGGTAGCCATTCGAGATATGCATCTCGATATCGAACTCCTCGCGCACCATCTTCTCTATTGCTCTTGCACTTTGCTTCTTGGCGTATTCGATAGTGCGGTTACGTTCGGCAATTTCGAGAACCTGCAAAAGTGCCGAGTCATTCTGCTTGAGGTAGTCGACCATTGCTGCAATCGAAGGACCTTGGAAGGTGAGTACAATCTGAGGTGATGCAACTACATCATACTGTGCAACTATGGATGTCTCTGCCACATCGGGCGAGCAAAGCACCTTGAGAATGTTGCGATATGAAGGTAGTAGATGTTTGAAATCTCGCGCTGTGATGCGTACAACATTGAACATTGGCTCGACCTGGTTGAGCATCTCGACTGGGGATTCGAGCAGAGTCTTCAGCTCTGTGCCGAGCTGGCTCTCCCACTCATATCCATCGCACACCACAAGCACTTCGTAGGGCGAACCCTGTGCTGTCTTCTTTGCGCCACTGAGCGAACGGAAACTGTCGCAGCCTATAGTGCTGAGGAGTAGTGTTATGCAGAATAAAAGAGATACAATGCGTTTCATAAAATGAAATTTTATGATGTAAAGTTATGCATATTTTGTGCAATAGCCAAATTTTTTATCGGAAAATCACTATATTTGTGGTGGGTAAAAGAGTATTGGCTAATGAAAATTACACCTCCGAAATTTATACGCAGAATGTTTCCCGATTTGATATGGGAAATAGAGGATGATAGAGGCGTCTATCTCACCTTTGATGATGGACCTACGCCAGGTATTACGGAGTGGATATTGGCGACACTAAAGCGCTATAATGCTAAGGCTACATTCTTTGTGTTGGGCAAAAATGTGGAGATGTACCCCGATTTGTATCAGAAGATTATTGACGAGGGGCATAGAGTAGGTAATCACACCTATTCGCATCAGAAGGGTGTACGTCTCTCGTTGGAGCAATATTTGGAGGATATTGACTTTGCATCATACTCGGTGCAGAGCAACCTCTTTCGTCCGCCCTATGCTCGAGTTACGCCATCGCAGTTGCGTGCCGTAGCCAAGCGATATAAGATTGTGATGTGGAGCATCGTCTCGCGTGATTACAACCGTAAAATCACGGGCGAGATGTGTCTGCGAGGAGTCTTGCCACATATAAAGCCTGGGGCGATAATCCTCTTCCACGATAGTGAAAAGTCGTTCGCTAATATGAGCTATGCCTTGCCAAAAACATTGAAGCGCATAGAGGAACTTGGTCTAAAATGTAAAGCAATAGAGTTATAATGAAGGTTGTAGTAGCGATAACAGCTGCAAGTGGTGCGATTTATGCAAGACAGCTATTAGAGGCACTTGTGGCGAGTCGGGCGGTTGAGAGAGTTGCTGTCGTATACAGCACAAATGCTCGCGCAGTGGTGGCTCACGAAGGGGTAGTGATGCCCAAGTCGGAGAAGATTGAGGAGTATGAGAACGATAATCTCTTTGCTGCTCCAGCAAGTGGTTCGGCGCGATGGGACGCTATGGTGGTGGTTCCTTCGAGTGTGGGTACCATTGGCCGCGTAGCTTCGGGGGTGTCGCAGACGCTGATTGAAAGGGCTGCCGATGTGATGTTGAAGGAACGCAGACGATTGATTTTTGTGGTGCGCGAAACGCCATACTCGTTGATACACCTTCGCAATATGGCTACACTGACCGAGGCTGGGGCTGTGATTCTGCCCGCCACACCATCGTTCTACTCGTTGCCGCAAGATATTGAGGCTCTGTGCCAAACAGTAACCGAACGTATTACAGCAATGCTTGGCATCGAGGGCAAACGCTACGAGTGGGGAGAGAATAGATAGGAGTTAGGAGATGGGAGTTGAAATATGAAAAAGTTACTGCTAATACTGTTGGTACTATTGTGTGGCTCATGCCGTAGAGGTGGCGATTTGTCGTCTCTGCGCGAGGGTGATATTATTTTTATCGAGACCAAGTCGTTCCAATCTAAGTTTGTGAAGCTTGGAATGATGTCGATATGGAGCCATTGTGGTATTGCAGTCGATACACCCGAGGGTGTGCAGATAATGGAGGCTGATACAACGGTACGAATCCTCCCTGTTGAGCGATTTATCGACAAGTCGGTGGGTGGCAAGTACATCATCAAGCGCCCCAAGCATCAACTTACACAGCCAATCAACAAAGATAAATGGTTGGGTAGATGGTATGATCTTAAGTTCGACTTCGACAATGAAGAGGTCTACTGCTCGGAGTTGGTATGGCTTATATATAAAGAGCAGGACATAGAACTATGCCCTGCTTGTAAGATAAATTCTCACTTTATGGTACGTTTCGCGGCATTGCAACG
>JAZOWM010000072.1:0-31044 GCA_045659225.1 Alistipes sp. | reverse complement strand
TTATGCTGCCCCTCGACTTGCATGTGTTAAGCCTGCCGCTAGCGTTCATCCTGAGCCAGGATCAAACTCTCCATTGTAAAAAATTATAATGTATTGTTAGAGTCCTGACTACCTCATTTTCCTTTAAAGGAAATTGACAGATAAATACTACATTTTCTCTCTTAAAATATAACCAGTAATTCAAAGAACCGTTTTTAAAAGCTCTCGCGTTTTATTTCATTCGCGAAAGTGGTGCAAAGGTAAAGCAAATTTTCTAAACCTCCAAATTTTTTGAGAACTTTTTTTATTTTTTATTGAAAAAAGTTTCTTTTCTCAAAATTTGCAACTCTTTCGAGCTGTTTGCTATCATGTTTTAGAACCTTTGTTTCTCAATTGCGGATGCAAAGGTAGCGACTTTTTTTTAATCTGCAAATCTTTTTGAAGATTTTTTTAATATTTTTTAAAAATTCTTTTATACCTATATTTATATATATAATAAGAGACCTACAAAAACGGGTTTTGCGGGTCTCTTTATATCTATTTTGGATCTTTCAAGCTACCATTCCACCTTCTCTATGTATGTTCGTCCGAAGTTATCAGTTACACGAACTTCTCCCGAGTGGCAGCCCTCGCTCGGTTTGATATGGAACAAGCCGTGAGCATTGTAAGGTCTCGCCTTATCGCTCTTTGTATCCTTACCGAGGTAGTGAGGTCCCTTCTCCTGGTGATCCTCGACAAATGCAATATCTCTGCCAGGCTTGCAGGTCATAACGCCAACCTTCACGCCATTCTCCCACCACTCTGGCATACTCCAATAATCCTTCGACCAGTTCCAGATATTCACCTTAACCAACTCTCCGCCGGTGCGGTGTGGGGCATAGACGTGCATCTGATAGTCGCGCTCGTGACCAATCGACTTGTAGTACCACTCTACATTGTCGCCATTGACCTCCATAACCATATAGCCATTCGGAGTTCCATCGTTGTTCAGGTCGCGGTTACAGTGCAAGCCACCGCAGGCACGTGCCACGCAAATGCTGGTGATATTCTTCAATGGTTCGTGAGCATCAACTTGTGAATCGGCATAGTCGTAGCCAAAGTTAAAGTGGTAGTGGCCCGACCATGAATAGACGCGAGCATACTGCGACAATAGTTTAGAGTAGCGAGCGTACGAGAGGTTGGTCTTGCTATCCTTATCTCTACCCTTGTTTCCATACTGGCGAAAGAGCTGTGCGTGACCACAGATTACGATAGTGTGATCCTTAGGGACAAATTTCAAGTCGCGCTCCAACCACTTATAATGCCAATACTCAAGACCTGTACGATACCTCTCCTTGAAATTCTTGCGAGCAAACGAAATATCGTTCACCATAACATAGTGGACCTTGCCTATGTTGAACGAGTAGTAAGAGGGCGTGAGGTACTCCTCGAAGTGTATTGTACCAAGGTTTGTCTCGTAGAATGTGGTTTGGTCGTGGTCGTGGTTGCCAATGACGTGGAACATTGGGACATTGCTATCCGAGATAACATCCACATAGTCGTACAACTTTGTCATCTCGTTGAACACGAGGTCGCCGAGGTTGATTGCAAAGAACTCTCCCTCCTCTGCAGCCTTCTTCTCCTTGAGTGCAACGATATCGGGATAGATATAGTTGCGAAGCTTGTAAGCTGCGCTATCCACATTGTAGCCCTTAATCTGTGGATCGCCAATCATCGCAACGGTATACTTCTCGGTTGGTTTCTCGCGCTTCTCGAGTGTAAAGTTCGCCTCGACAGCCTTTGCGTGACGAGGTATACGAAGGAAGTTCTGAGGTACGCTCTTGCGGAACGCCAACTTGTACTCTGCAGGAGTCGAAACGGTCACAAAGCGAGCAGTCGAGAGGTTTGATTTAATCTCGTAGTATCCCTCCTTGTTGGTCTGTGCGCAAAACTCTCCGTCCGAAACCACTGCACCCACCACAGGTTCGCCTGTTGTCGATTTAACGTAGCCAAAGAGATTCTTATCGCCCTTCGGAGCCTCGACAGCTTGTGCCATATTGTTGTGGAAATACTCGCCCTTGATTGTAGTAAAGCTATGGCGCGAGGTGATATCTCCCACGCGGCAACCCGATGCCGAGACAACTCCCTTATTCGCGCAATCCTCAACGATTATGCGATTCTCCTCCGAGCCGCGAATACGACCTACAACACCTCCAACATTGAGTTTCTTGTTTGCAACACTGCTCGAGACCTCGCCAAAGTTGTTGCATCGAAGCATGCGAGTGCCAAACTTAATCTTCTTCTTGCTGAAGATGTAGCCAGCAACACCACCCATCTGCGAATCGGCATTTGTTGTTGTACCTTCGAAGCTGATTTTACCGTGGTTAGTACAGTTACAGAGGTGTGCACCATCGCCCGAAGCGCCGAGCACTCCCGCGAAAGAGGTTACTGCAGCAACCTTCGACACAACCTCACCATAGTTTGAACAGCCTACAACATTGCGGCCACCATTCAATGTAGCACAGATACCTCCTATGTATGCCAAGTGGGTGCCACTCACCTCAATCCTACCAAAGTTATCGCAACACTGGATATGCTGACCAGTCTGTGCAACCACGCCTGCTGTATTATTGTATCCCGTTTTAACACCAGGGTTGCCCTGATTGCCATTAGTCGAGATATCGCCTCGATTGGTACAATAGCGAACGCCTCCACGGCCCGCATAGCCAAGGATTCCTGCAACATAGATACGCGGAGTGTCCCCACTGAAGCTGATTGGAGCGCAATTCTCACAGCGGTATATCACGATATTGCGATGCCCCTTTGGAATGGTTGCGCCAGCGATACCAGCGATAGAGATGCTCTGCTTGAGATTTCCCGACATGATATTGCTCTCGGCTGTGATTGCCCCCTTGTTGCAGCAATCGTGTATGGAGTGTCCGTTCTGTCCAGTCAAACCACCGATGTAGATATGTTGCTCGGTGTATGCACCCTTATATTTTATGCTTCCGCCATTCTCGCAATGGTGGATTGTTCCCTTGTTGATATGGGCAATAAAGCCAACAACTACGGGTTCTTTCATTGTTACATTCATCGAACACGAAGCATCTATGCGAAGATTCTTCACAACACCGCCCGTTTCGAGAGTCTCGAAGAGTCCGCACTTGGTTTTCCAATTCAAGAGAGCGAATCCCTTACCATCGAATATTCCTGCAAACGACTTTATAGGCACCCACTTCTTCATCTTCGCCATATTTATATCACCCTCGAGACACACTACGCCTTTGTCGTCACACCAAGCCGAAATATCCCCGCCATTGTTAAGAGCCTTAGCAAAAGCCGCCAAATCTTTGACATTGCTGATACCTCCCGCATATACGGCTACAACCGAAAGCAGAAGCACCAAAAGCATTGATAATCTTTTCATAATATGTTAAGTTTTAAATCTTTACCACTCTATCTTTTGGATGTATGTTTTGCCGAAATTGTCGATTACGCGCACCTCGCCCGAGCGAACACCCTCGCTTGGACGGATATGGAAGGTTCCGTGAGCGTTGTGAGGTATCGCCTTATCGTCACCCTTGCGACCGAGGAAAGGACCATGCTTGGCGTAATTCTCCAAGTAGGCAACATCCTTCTCGGGCTCGTTTATCATATCGGCAACCTTTTTGCCACTCTCCCACCACTCTGGCGTACTCCAATAGTCTGCCGACCAGTTCCAGATATTCACCTTGACGAATTCCGTTCCGTTGCGAGTTGGCGAGTAGACATTCATCTGGTGAGAGCGGTCGTGTCCTACGGTTTTGTAGTACCACTCCATCTTCTCACCATCGACCTCCAAGACCATATAGCCCTGTGGTGTGCCATCGTTGTAGAGTACGCGGCTCACGTGTAGGCCTCCGCAGCAACGCGCTACGCAGATGCTGACAACATTTTTCAACTCGGGGAACTGTTCCGAAGCCTTGTAATCGTAGCCGAAGTTGTAGTGGAAGTGTCCCGACCACGAATAGACACGAGCATACTGCGAGAGCAGTTTCGAGAAGCGGTCGTAATTCACCCTATCGCGACCAAACTCGTCTGGAGGATTTGGCAATGTAAGGTGTACGGGCTTAGGTCTACGGAAGAGTTGTGCGTGAGTACACACTACAATAGTATGATCCTTTGGCACAAACTGCAGGTCGCGTTCCAACCAATCGCATACCGCATCTTCGAGACCAATGGAGTATGGCACCCTCGTAGTTGGGCGCACGAAGGAGATATTATCGAGTACAACATAGTGTGTCTTGCCAATGTTGAACGAGTAGTTTACGGGCGAGACATACTCCTCATAGTGGATTGTACCGAGCGGAGTCTCGAGGATTGTCGTTTGATCGTGGTCGTGATTGCCAATGACGTGGAACATCGGAGCAGGACTTTCTGCTGCACACGCGAGGTAATCATCATATTTCGCCATATCGTTGAAGACCAAATCGCCGAGATTGATTGCGAAGAACTCATCCTCACCTCGTTTTTCCTCGCGCAATTTCGCAATATCGGGATAGACAAAATTCTTAATTCTATAGACCGCACTATCTACGCCTACGCCACGAATCTGAGGATCTCCCAACATCACCACCGTATATTTCTGCACCTCCTTCTCGCGCTTTTCAAGCACAAAGTTGGCAACCACAGCCTTCGAGTGGCGAGGTATGCGCTGGAAGTAGCCCTGCGCCATACTCTTGCGGAACGAGAATTTATACTCCGAAGGTGTTGAGATCTGCACAAAACGAGCCTTTGTCAAATCGGACTTAATGGCATAACAACCATTTGCATCGGTCTGCACGCACTCCACGCCGTCCGACACCACGACTCCAACAATCGGTTCGCCCTTTGTCGAAGTTACTCTACCATAGAGATTGGCTTCGCCACTCCTCTCCTCAACCGCCTGTGCATAGTTATTATGGAAGTAGCCTCCCTCCACCTCGGTGAGCGTATGGCACAACACGACATCATCCACCTTGCAACCTTCGGCTTCGACTGCACCCTTATTGGCGCAATCCATGATATGAGCGCACAACTTATCTGTGCCTCGAATCGAACACACAACGCCCGCAACGCTCAACTTTTCGCTATTGAGATTGCTCCAAACCTTGCCAAAGTTGTTGCAACGGCGCACTACCGACCCAAAATCCTCACCAGCTTTACCCGACAAAGAGCCTGCAACACCCGCAAGGTAGCTATTCTTCTCAGGCTCGGCACCCTCGAAGCTAACCTCACCATAGTTGTTACTATTGCAGAGGTGCGCTCCTCGCTTCGACACTCCAAGGACCCCTGCCACAACCGAGGTCAATCCACACTTCGAGACTACGCTACCATAGTTCACGCAACCGATAACATTTCGCGGCGCAAGCATACCTCCGCACACTCCACCGCCGTAGATGGTATGGCGACCACCTATTGTGACTGTACCGAAGTTATCGCAGCTCTGCACGTGAGTCTCCGTATTTCCGACAACACCACCTGCATAGCTATACCCCTTTATTTCGTTCGGAGAATCCTCGAAATGAGTAGAGATTGCTCCGCGGTTTACGCACAATCGCACCCCAATGCGGTCGGCACGACCAACAATACCCGCAACACACGAGCGAGGAATATCGCCCGTATAACTTACCGCACCACTATTCTCACATCGGAATATGGTGTAGTATCCGCGCGACTTCTTTGTCATCGCAGCAGCAATACCACCAACGAAAATCGAGAGTTTCGAGTCGGCTGTTGCCGAACGGGCCTCCACCACTATATCTCCTCTATTCTGCGAATCGCACACGACATATCCGTTGCGACCTACCAAGCCTCCGATATAGATACGATGAACGAGGCCTTCACCCTTGAAGGTGATAGTAGCCTCGTTCACACAATTTCTGATTGTACCATAGTTGGTATTGGCGATAACACCCGCCACAACCTCACCCGTAGCAACCACTCGCAAAGAGCAAGTGCTGTCAATACGGAGATTTTCGACCACCGCATCGTTTGCTACGACATCGAAGAGTGCATTCTCGGTTTTCCAACTCCTGATAGTAAAGCCTCTGCCATCGAAAGTGCCCTTGAACTCCTTTATCGGCGTCCACCTCTTTATGCCCTTCATATCGATATCCGACAATAGGCATACCGCACCCTTTTCGTTCTGCCAAGCCGAGAGCTCCGCACCCTCATTCACAGCCTTGACAAAGGCGACAAGCTCCTTGGCATTGCCAATACCACCTGCATATACAGCTATAACCGAACACATGAGTATCAAAAAGATTGATACTCTCCTCGCGAGATTCATACTATTAGGTTGGTTTCAGGTTTTTTAGTTCAGTTTTAGTCCGTCATATTAGAACGGAAGGTCATCGACCACCGCTGCGCTCTGCACCGGAATCGAAGGCTCCTCGGTAGGCATTGGTGCAGCCATCGGAGCAGGAGCCGCAGTTGGCAATGGCTCGCTATACTGCGCCTGTGCCACCTGTGCTGCCTCCTTTGGCTCGACACGGCGACCTACAACATCGGTGTACCAACGTCCCTGGTACTCACGCGACTCCACATCGAAAGTCACCTTGTATGCTGCACCAACAACGAGACGAGCCACCTCATCGCGCTTGTTGAAGAACTTAACGCTCACCTTACGTGGATAAGGAGAGTTGGTCTGCATCTCAAATACTACATTCTGATTGTGCCACTCGCCACGAGCCGAAGTTCCACTCTGCTCGGGCAAGATTGCAAATACAATTCCTTCAAATACAAATTCCATGGTGTATAATAATTTAATTGTTTTAGTTTATCTGTGATAGAATAAGGTAGGCGTTGTATGCCACAAAGCAGAGAAACATAAATGCTCCTGCCCAACGATTCAACTTACCCTTCACGCCAAGCACTAACGGTACAACGGCTGCAAAAATCATCACTGCATAATCGACAAAGGTGATACCCGACGAGGTCAGCGGAGTAATCTGCGATGCAGTGCCGAGGATAAGCGAGAGGTTGAAGATATTAGAACCTATAACATTGCCGAGCGCCAACTGTGTATTCTTCTTTGCTGCCGCAACGAGCGAAGCTGCCAACTCGGGCAACGATGTTCCGCAAGCAACAAGGGTGATAGCGATAAACGCCTCGTTCACACCCCACGCTTTTGCAACAAGGATAGCGTTGTCGAGGAAGAAACGGCTTGCAAGGATAAGTGCACCCAAGCCGATAAATACCTTGCCTATACCGATTGAGAGTTGTTTGTTAGTCACAACCATCTCGACTGTCACCTCCTCTTTCTTGTTGCTACGGAGCGATGCCCACATAAAGAGACCAAATATGAGCAGAAGGATAAATCCATCTGCACGACCTATCACCGCCGCTCTATCGCCCACAAAAAAGTTGAATACGAGCAACAAAGTAAGCACCGACAAACCAATGCACAACGGCATATCGAAGCGTTTATTCTCCTTCGATACGGCAACGGGCATAATCAATGCCGTCAAACCGAGGATACCCAACACATTGAAGATGTTGGAGCCTATGACATTGCCAATAGCGATATCGGAGTTACCTTCGATTGCGCCGATTGAACTTACGACAAGTTCGGGGAACGAGGTACCTACGCCCACAATAACTGCACCGATAACAAAATCGGAGATTTTGAAACGCTTGGCGATAGTTACAGCACCCGTAACGAGCCACTCGGCACTAAATACAATCACCGCCAAACAGATTAAGAGATATAAGTATTCCATAGTGTTAAATTGTTCTCTTAAAAGTTCGACAAAGATAATAAAAAGACGAGAGACGAAAGACGAAAGACGAGAGAATTTTTGCAAAAAGTGGAAAAAGACAAAAGACGACCGCTGCGATTAAGCCGAGGGCAGAGGGTGCTTGCAGACTATGCCGAGGCGGAGCAGGAAACCCAAAGGGCAATCAATGCCACTCTAATTTCCGCTAATACCACTACTTTGTGAGGTATCCTTTTGCAACTATCGAAAATAATTTCTAAATTTGCAATGCAATCGCAAGGTTGCAGACATAATTACGCAGAAAGTGTAAGTTTATTCCGGGCATTAAATCTGGTAAATTTTTTGAAAGAGGAATAAGCAATCACCTACCGCATCATATCCACGAGGATATGGGCGTGTTGTTGATGCTTATTTTCTTTCGAGGCTTACCAGAGCCCAATGTCCGAAATAAGTTTTCAGCATCACGCTTTCTTTTTTTATAAATTTGCCTTTGGGTGCTGATGGGCAAAAATTATCGCTATGTTTTGTGCCGTTTATAAAAATGGAATGGTAAGAGAGCAAGAGAGTTTTGATAAGTTGCCACATTCCAAAGATATTACATTTTATGCCCAATCGGCACACTCTCTATTATACACAAAGTATCATATTCTGAATGTCGATGGAACAAAAGGTGTTCTGCCAATAAAGGGTGGTAATCTTGTAAGTGTAATACGAGGAGGCTCGGAGGTTTGCCCCTATGTTGAGTTGAAATTCGAAATGCCCGACAAAACTGTCGAAAGGGTGAAGGTTTGGCAGAGTGATTGGGACGGATATTTACCATTGTCGGCAGTTGCCCGTATAGTGGAGCAAATCAATCAATGCGGGTGCGAGATGTATTTCGCTTACTGCAAATTGAGGAGTGAAAATCAGACATTGAAATCGAGAATATCAGTCCTCGAAACAGATTGTAACACTTTGGGAATGAGAATTATGGATTTCGAAAAGTACTTTGAAGAGGTCGATGAGTATTTGAAGAAATATCGCCAAGCAGAGGAGTAGATAGTTCGTAATATCATTTGTTGCCACAACAATCCCCGAGCAAAAGATTTGCTCGGGGATTTCTTTCGTTTTTTTATGCTTTTAGCCAAAAAACTCTCGTCTTTTGTCTTTCGTCTTTCGTCTTTTTATTATATTTGCATTATGATACAGTTCAAAAGGAAATTTTCAGTCAGTACAAAATTGTCGCTCTGCATCGCTTCGGCGGCGTTGCTATCCATTCCGTGGGAGGGTGCAAGTTGCATCACATTATTTGTGGCATTTTTGCCATTATTGCTCGTTAGCGCACAATACTCACCATCGAAACGTGACGCTTTTGCGATGATGGGCTGGGCTTTATTGACCTTTGTGCTATGGAATATTTTTACGATATGGTGGGTGTGGAACGCTACGCGAGCAGGACCCATTGGAGCAAGAATATGCTCAACGTGGTGGAGCATAATCCCATTTATGCTCTATCATATCGCATCGAAGCACGCGCCAAAATCATTGGCATACGTAACATTCATAACCGCTTGGATTGCAGGCGAGTATCTCTACACCCAAGCCCCTGCACTGTCGTTCCCGTGGTTGGTTTTGGGTAACGGTTTTGCCGATGATCCTTGGGCGGTGCAGTGGTATGAGTACACTGGTGTTTTCGGAGGCTCGCTATGGGTTCTATTGGTCAATATCCTCGCCTTCGAAGCGTGCCTAACAATGCGCAAAAAGGCCTGGATAAACGCTACATTGGCACTGATTATTCCGCTGGGCATCTCTATCGGTTTGTTCTATAAGTACGACACCGATAGCAAACTCTACAACTCATTGGAGAAAATGACCGTATCGGTCACCCAGCCCAATATTCCTTGTTACGATAAATTCAACATTACAGCCGAGATTCAGCAGAACAATCTTATGGAGTTGCTTGCCCAAGCCCCCGACTCGGCTGAGTTTGTGCTGATGCCAGAGACAGCTTTGGCGGAGACTATCAACGAGCGTCAACCCGAATACGCCCACATCGTAAATCGCATTTCAGACTATCTGCGCGAGGCGAAACCTTCGACGATGGTGGTGTCGGGTGGCGAAACAATGCGCCTTTACGGCAATACCAAAGGCTCCGAAACGGCTCGTAAGCGAGGTATATACTACGTGGATATCTTCAACTCCTCGCTCGGAATTGATACAGCCTCGAAGGTGCAGCTACATCACAAGGGTAAGCTTGTGGTCGGTGTCGAGACCATCCCTGCGTGGTTGCGCAAGGCTGGCGATAAGTTTGCGGTGGATTTGGGTGGTACATTCGGTCAGCTCGGCATTGGCAGCGCGCAACTTCCATTCGAACACAATGGCAAGAAGGTTGCACCAGCAATCTGCTACGAAGGTATATATGGCAACCATATGGCAGAGTTTGTTCGCAATGGTGCTGAGGCTCTATTCGTAGTATCGAATGATGGTTGGTGGGGTAACACCTTAGGGCACAGATATCTATTCAAGTTTTGTCGCTTACGCGCTATAGAGCTACGCCGCGATGTTGCTCGTAGTGCCAACACCGGAGTATCGGGATTTATTACGATGCAGGGCGAGGACATCGAGCGTATGGAGTGGGATAACCGCGGAGTGCTGACTGCCGATATTCGCCTCAACAAGAAGCAAACCTTTTACACCAAGTTTGGTGACTATATTGGTCGATTGTCGCTCTATATTGCAGCATTGTGCCTACTCTACTTCGTAGCATACACCGCCAAAAAGAAGTTTTATCTGAATTAGGAAACACCTTTAATTGTCAATTGTCAATTTATGAATTATACCGAAACACTTGACTACTTGTTTACCGCTATGCCTTCGTTCCAGCAGGTCGGAGACGATGCCTACAAACCTGGATTGGAGCGTATTGCCGAGTTCTGCCGCGCGATAGGTAATCCCCAACGCAACTACTTTGTAATTCACGTTGCTGGCACCAATGGCAAAGGCTCGGTGTCGAATATGTTGGCTGCAGTATTGCAACAGGCAGGCTATCAGACTGGTCTCTTCACCTCGCCCCATCTAACCGACTTCCGCGAACGTATCCGCGTAAATGGCGAGATGATACCAAAGCAGAAGGTTGTAAACTTCGTGGATAGATACAAGGCAGAGATGGAGCGATTACAGCTCTCATTCTTTGAGATGACTACCGCAATGGCATTCGACTACTTTGCACAAAGCGATGTCGAGGTTGCAGTTATCGAGACGGGATTGGGAGGTCGCTTGGACGCAACAAATATCGTTCAACCGCTTATCTCGGTAATCACCAATATAGGTTTGGAGCACACCGAGTATCTTGGCAACTCGCTACCGAAGATTGCACGCGAAAAGGGCGGTATCAACAAGAAATGCACCCCTGTGGTTGTAGGTGAGAAGAACCCGAACTCCAACCTCGTGTTGGAGGAGATTGCATCGGACTTGCGTTCGGAACTTATCTATGCAAACGAGCAATTTATTCTCGAGGAGTATGGCTACGATGGCAAGAAGCAGGTAGTAACAATGACTCGAACACGCGATAACCACCCTTATCAGGTGCGTCTCGACCTACTCGGCGAATATCAACGTTATAACCTCTCTACAGCTGCTACTGTATTGGACAAGCTTCACGAATCGACTCCACTCTCCATTTCGCGCCGTGCCTTTGTCGAGGGAATACGCGAAGTGTCGAAGCTAACCTCGTTCCGCGGTCGTTGGCAGGTAGTTTCCGAAAAACCTCTAATAGTGTGCGATACTGGACATAACGAGCACGGACTCGCCGAGGTTGCAAAGCAACTAAAGGCGCGTAGCAATAGTGGTAAGTTGATGTGTGTGATGGGCTTTTGCAGCGACAAGGAGTTCGACAAGATGCTATCGTTAATGCCTCGCGATGCCCACTACATCTTCACCCAGGCGTCGATTCGCCGCGCAGCCTCGCTCGAAAAGATGGCAGAGGTTGCCACAGCATTGGCTCTCGACTTCGAAATCTCTCCGACAGTTGAGGAGGCGGTATCGAAGGCCCAACAACAACTCTCCGAGGAGGAGATGCTCTTCATTGGTGGCAGCACCTTTGTTGTAGCCGAAGCACTACCGTTGTTCTAAAGTGATAACAACAAGAAAATAGGCCAAAAGTTGTCGCTTTTGGCCTATTTTTGTCTCTTGGTTGGATTAGAAAATATAGTTCAAACCAATATTCACACCCGGCTTGTACGAACTCTTCATCTTCAGTTCTGAAACTGGAACATTCAAGTCGGTATTTGTATAGACCTTGGTGTTGAGCGGCACGGCAACCTCTGCCGAGAGGATAAAGTTGCGGTTCATAGCCAACTTCAAGCCTACACCTGCACTCATATGCAACTTGCGAGGCTCGCCAGTGTAGATAAGATTCTTCTCCGCTTGCGTAAACTCATCGTTTGAGAGTATCGACTTCATCTCATCGAGACGGTAAGGTTGCACGCACGCACCCATATCGAAGAATGGGTTTGTCGCGAGGTAGAAGTTCTGCTTGATAAAGCGGAACGACACCAACTTAAATCGCATCTCGAAGTTCGCCCACGCATAGCCATCGCCAATCACGCTGTTGTATGGCACACCACGCACCGTGTTGATACTTCCCAAACCGTCCGAGATAATCTGTCTGAGGTAGAGGGTGTTGATATTCTGCAAGGTGTAGTATGGCGCACGACCTGCCACCAAACCCTGATATGCGAGGTGGTAGGCGAATACAATCTTATCCTTCCAAAGTGGAATATATTGACGGAAGTGAGCTGCCAACTTAAGGTAGTTGTAGCCATCCTTGCCAGGGCCATTGAGAATATCTGGTGAACCGTAGGCATAGACCTCCGCCCAGATACCTCGTGTAGGGTCAGCCTCGTGTTCGCGACTATCGTAAACCAAGCCAGCCTTCAACTCGATATGGTGTCCGCCATTTGCCTCGTTAGCACGAATTAAACCCGCCTCTTGATACAATCGCCAAAGCGAAGCGTAGCCTATTTGCTGATTTGCGAGAGTTGGGTTAGATGCTGCATCGGTATTGTATGCAGGCTCACCCTTCTTCTTCAAAGTGATGTCCTGAATATCGTACCACCAATACGAGATACCTGCCGCCCAGCGGAACTTTGGCGAGGTGATATCGCCCTGGAAGTCCGCCATCACGCGCACCATATCGCGCTTTACGCTATACATCGCAACACGCTCCTGCCAAGGCAAACTATTCTGCGTCTTACCGCTTGCAAGCGACTGGAAATATGGCGCAGCCGCACCATTGAAGCCCATAAATGGATACATCTGCGAGTTGAGATAGGTTACTGCTGCAGTGAGACGCACCTTCGGGATAAGATACTTCGAGTCGTAGAAGAAGTGGAGCTTAACCTGATTTTTGGTAGTCCACGACAAATCGACATTGAACTTGTGGCGGTAACCTGGGTAGGTCGAACCATCACCATAGTCGAAAATCTCGCTCAAGGCACCCATCTGGAAACCTGTATCGCTGTTGTAGCCAACCGATGGAAACGGAGCAAAGTTCCAGCCCTTCTTTACGGTCTGCTTCTTGGTGTCGGCAGGTGTTGCCTCTTTTTTAACCTCAGCTTTCTCCTTCTTGGTGGTAGCAGATGCATTGAACGATACTAATAATATGGCACTTAGAGCCAAAGCAAAAAACTTACGCATAGGCAAATAGTTTTTAGAGTAGATTGAGTAAGCGCGCCATCAAGATGCCAAGGTAGTTACCTACGGCATAGCCCATAAGTCCGGCTGTGATACCCGTAACGAGGGCGGCACGATTCTTCATTGCGTTGGCAATCATCGGTACAAATGGTGGCGAGTTGATAAATGCCACCGACGAGATTACCATAGAGTCGGCATTAACCTTGAAGAAACGGCAGATGATGGCGTGGATGAACAACGAAACGAAGATTGTGAATGTGAGGAATGCAATCATATTCAAGTTCTCCATAATCTGCAAGTTCGAGAGATCTGCCATCGAGGCAATCGCCAACGAGAAGATATATATAAGGTACATACCGAGGTCATAGCTCTTGTCGAACTTCTGAATAGGCTTGTAGAACGAAAGACCGATACCGATAGTGGTAAGCATAAGGATAAATGGTGCCATAAACCAACCGCCCTTCTTCTCGTTCATAAAGTTTGCCAAGTCGGCACCAAAAACCCAACCAATAAGGTAGGACATACCCGCAGCCACAATCACCACTACGATGGTTGTTGCGAGCACTGCTCCCATTTGCTTAAAGCCCGCCTTCGACCACAAACCCTTGTATGGGTTTGCCTTTACGGCAGCCATCTCCTCCTTGATAGCCGCAGCATCCTCCTCCGAGATATCGAGGCGAGTCTTCTCGCCATAGAGCCAACGGAACAGACGAATACCGCCTGCCAAGAGGAATACGAAATAGACAAAGCATATAACAATATCGTATGTAGTCAATAGGATGTAGGTGCTATCACTAATGCGCAAGCCCTCCTTTATAGCCGCAGCATTGAGCGTTCCTCCCGTACATTTTCCAGCCAACATACCGCCAATTTCGGCACCCTGATGTATGCCATCGCCAAAGAGCAGATATCCGCCCACAACTGCCAAGCATACCGAGATAACTCCGCTTGTAACCAACTTAACTTGGAGCGATAGCTCGCTGGTCTTGAAGGTGCAACCGAACAACATCATAGGGATAGCCAACGGAATCATAATGGTTGGGATAATACCCTGCAAGGTCTTAATCTCTGCCGGCATCGGGATATTCGCAATCACGAGTCCGATAGCGTAGAGAATCATCACAGGACCGATTTTGTCGCAAATCGGATACTTTCGGCACAACCACAACACTCCTGCGGGAACAAGACAAAACATTGCGATAAGCCAAACATAATTGAAGAGTGACAATAGCATAATACGATTGTAATTTGGGGCATTCACGCCATATTTACACGGACAAATATAGGCAAAAAAGTTATATTACAGCACAAAAATCGCCATTTTGGTGTGTAAATAGGTATTTATACCTAATACTCCTCGAGGTTCAGCCGGACACACTTTTCTTATCTTTTGCAATTTCATTTTTATTCGTTATCTTTGCTATCAATAACCAAAATCAACATATATGAAACGTTCTATCATAGCAGTTTTATCGCTATTTATCACTCTCTCGGCAATGGCGCAAAAGTACGATTTGTGCATCTACGGAGGCAGTTCAGCTGGCGTTGTAGCGGCATATTCGGCAGCGCAACTCGATATGAAGGTGGTTCTCGTATGCCCTGAGGAGCGCTTGGGAGGTCTTACAACAGGAGGTCTTGGACAGACCGACATCGGCAACAAGCAGGTGGTAATGGGTATAGCCAAGCAGTTCTACCGCGCACTCGGCGAACACTATGGTCGCCTCGAATCGTGGACCTTCGAGCCTTCGGCTGCACTCGCAATTATGGAGAAGTACGCTTCGCATAAGAATATCACCATCTACAAGGGCGAATACCTCGAGAAGGTGGAGAAGAGTGGCAACCACATCGTAGGTGCAACCTTCTCGGGCAAAGTGCCGAACCTAAAGATTGAGGCGGACTACTTTATCGATGCCACATACGAGGGTGATTTAATGGCGGAGGCTAAGGTGAGTTACGCCGTAGGTCGCGAGGACAACTCGGTTTATGGAGAGACCTGGAGCGGTGAGTTTTTTCACCCCAAGAATCACCAATTCCCCGATGGTGTAGACCCCTATATTGAGAAGGGAAATCCCGCAAGTGGCCTGCTCCCACATATCCAGGATATGGAGTGCAATGGCGTTGGCAAGGGCGACAAACTTGTTCAGGCCTACAACTTCCGACTCTGTCTTACCGACAATCCAAAGAATTTGGTGCCTATCACCAAGCCGGACAACTACGATCCTTCGCAGTATGAGTTGCTTATCCGCTTGATGGAAGCTCAGCCCGACAAGACCAAGCTCGCAAACTACTTCATCTGGAGTCGTATGCCAAACCGCAAGACCGATGTGAATAATCGTGGCGGATTCTCGACCGATATGATTGGATGCAACTGGAACTACCCTGAAGCCTCTCGCGAGGAGCGTGCAAAGATTGTCAAGGCACACGAGGATTATACCAAGGGCTTGCTCTACTTTGTAGGTCACGATGAGCGCGTACCCGAGAGTATCCGCAAGGAGATGCTTCGTTGGGGTTATCCTAAAGATGAGTACCTCGAGAACGACCACTTCACGCCACAGCTCTACATTCGTGAGGCGCGCCGTATGGTGGGTGAATATGTCTGCACACAGCACGACTGCGACCACAAGGTTACTGTCGATGACGGCATCGCCTACGCAGCCTACAATATGGACTCACACAACTGCAAGCGCGTGGTGGTGGAGAAAAATGGCGTAAAGATGGTGAAAAATGAGGGTAATGTAGAGAAACACACCGCAGGGCCATACCCAATATCGTACCGCGCCATAACTCCAAAGCGCAACGAGTGCGACAACCTCCTTGTTCCAGTATGCCTCTCGGCAAGCCATATCGCCTTTGGCTCAATACGTATGGAGCCAGTATTTATGGTACTTGGTCAAGCGGCAGCTATCGCCACCAAGTTGGCAAAGGGCAAGGCGGTGCAGGATGTGAATAGTCAAGCTATCAATCGCATATTCGAGCGCGATCCATACCTCGATGGCTCTACCCCTGATATCATCATCGATGACGACTCGGAGTTGGTGAAGCTTGGTAGCGGTTGGATTCGCAAGAAGGGCAATTTAGGCTATGGTCGCACCTACTTGGTACGCCTTAGAGGTACAGACGAGAGCTCAATCACCTATACCCTACCGAAGGGCTTGAAGGGAGAGTGGGAGATCTATACCTACCAGCGTCTTAAAGGCAAGATTAACAAGCAGGTGAAGATTGATGCCAAGGTGGGCAAGCATACCCTCTCGAAGGAGATTGATCTCCGCACTATAAAGATTGTAGGACAGACCTCGGGCGAGTGGATAAGCATTGGTAAGTTCGACTTCAAGCCAAGCACCAAGGGCGAGGTGAAGATTACAAGACCTTATAGCAAATTCAACTCTTATGCCGATGGCTTGCTATTTATCAAGCGAGGAGAGTAACTCTAAAACACAAAATTTCGCAAACTAATCTAATATAAGAAGTATGAAAAAGAGTCTATTACTAATTTTGGGCGCAATCTTATTGGCATCACCAGCCTATGGTTGGGGACGACTCGGACACGCCACAGTTGCAAAGATTGCCGAGGATTATCTCACTCCAAAGGCAAAGAAATGTATCAACGAGTACCTTCACGGCAAGTCGATTATCAGCTACGCATCTTACCCCGATGACTATCGTTCGGAGCACCTTATCGACATCGGCTTCGATGCCACCAACTGCCCTCGCAAGACCGTTTGGGGCCACTCATTCCAGGCAAATAAGGATGGCTCGCTCTATCGCAGCGAGAAGAGAGGTACAGAGTATGTGAAGAACTGCCTGTTGCGCATCGAGCCAGTAATCGAAAACTTAAAGGCGAACCACCGCACAATGACCGATTCGGCACGCGTAGTTTCGTTGGCTTTTATCGTACATATCATTGGCGACCTCCACTGCCCAAAACACATCCGCTACGAGGATGAACAAACTTCGGGTCAGTACCCTATTCGCTTCTTCAACCGCGAGGTGTCGCACCACTCTTATTGGGATGGTCACTTGTTAAAGACATACCACGATTGGGGATATGCCGATGTTGCAAAACTTGTTGACCGCGCAACAAAGAGTGAACGCAAAGAGTTGTCGAAGGGAGATATCTACACTTGGGCTGAGGAGAATGCTCGTGACTCGCGCTTTACTGTTGATCGCAAAGCAGGCTTCCAGGTTACACGCCTTATTGCAAACGAAGATATCAAGCACGCCGAGCGTCAGATTGCACGCGCAGGCTACCGCCTCGCTGCAGTGTTGAACGATGTATTCAAATAAAATTCTTGAAAACGATAGAAAGTGGCTGTCCAACAAAGTTGTGGCAGCCACTTTCGTTTTATTGGCATAACACCCTCTTTCCGATATCGCTTTTAGGCGTTGAAATATCTAATTTAGGCCACTCATATACTTTGGCAAGAATGTTGCTCGTTAAGTAGTCAGCTGCGGTGATAACTGCACACCGCAGTGAGGTTTCTTCATTTATTTAAGTTTGGGTTAGTAAAGGGGCTTGCAATGAGCCCTGAGGTAGGCGACAGTTGAGAAACTCTCGCCTATTTTTTTGTTATATGCAAGCCCCTTTACTTTCAACCTGCTTACGCAGCAAGCCTCTGCTCGCTCGTGGGCAAAGGGCTATACCAGCCTATAACGACATTGGCGAGTGTCTGTTCGTGCGAGCCCGACAGCCATTCGCCAACATCGTCAAACCACTTTGTAGTTTCCTTTGCCCCCTCTCGCTCGGAGCCTTTGCTCTGCTCCTGCGGTCGTTAGTAGAAGAATAGGTATTCTATTTTTATTTATTCGCAATGAGTTTAGAGGTAAGAGGTCGTTGGGAAACGCCCTCTTATTTTTTGTCTATTTGCGAGTTTCTTCCCTTTCAACCTGTAGCGGTGTGGCAAACTTATCTGCATGTTCGGAGATCGTCATTGTTGCTGTGCAACTACGACAACAAAAAAATAGGCGAAGATCGGAATGATTTTCGCCTGTTTATATTCAAACTAAATTTTAATCTTGGTAGAAAACAACCTCTACCTTACCATCAAAAGTATATGTTTCGCCTTTTTCATCTTCCATTACAAGATTATTGATTTTCAAAGTCATAGTTCCATCACCAATATCAACAACCTTCATTTTGCCACTTTTGTAATCATATTGATTATAATTGAAATCTCTATAGACCAACTCCTTTTGCGCTAAGTCGTCACCGACCTTAATAGGAGAATCGGATTTGAAGTTGAAATCGTGATCATCATTCCAATATCCTTCACTTTCACTTCCCATTAGAAGTGATATAGTAAAGCTTCCATAACCGTTCTCTTTGTTCCACCAACCAGCGCTGGTGACAAAGATAGTAGTATTATAGGTAGTTCCGTTGATTGTAATTGTTCCAGCAACAAGGTCAAACGGATTTTCGCCTCCGTCTCCTTTATCACAACCTGCGAATGAGAGCAACGCGAACAATAACGCAAAAGATAATAGTCGTTTCATAGTTTTATAAAATTTGGGTTAGTTATCTCTACAAATATAGAAATTATTTTCCAAAACGAGCATATAACAACCTTTAAATCGTACCAAATAACAAAATATCGCAACCAACGCAAGACTTACCTACTCGCTACCCCTTTTGAGCGAGGAAATCTTGTGCTAAACAAGAACTCCTAAAAATTGCTTTTTAAGGAGGGAAATACAAGGCGCACAAGAAAATCGCCCCGCAGCATACTAAGCGTATGTGAGGAGCGATTTATCGAAGTGCAACGCAGTAGTTGCCCCTTAAAAACAATTTTTACTCGTAGATGCGCTTTTGACGGATGACTTTACCCTCCTGCTCAATGAAATAGCGGCGCGACTTGAGTAGGTTACGTGATTGCAGAACCATAGTCTTGGTCTCGGAAATGATGCCGAGGAAGAGCATTCCTGCACGAGAGTTAGACTCGCCAGCGGTGATGCGGGCAAGTTCCTCCTTGGTTGATTGTGCAAGGCGCTCGAAGAGGTTATCACGCATAACGAGCACCTCGTCAATAGTCGAGAAGTCGTTAGAGGTGAACATATAGATGATGCGCGAGTAGATCTCGTTTACATCGGCATTTATAGACATAAGGTTCTCTGTCTGCACCTGGCTAAGACCAGTGTGATTATTGTCGATATGTTCGAACGAAGGTCTTGTGATATGCACGAGCGACTTGGTCATTTCGTTGAGGTAGTCGAGAATCTGCACATAGTAGAGCGAGAGATTCAAGTCCGAGCCATAGGTGGTACGCAAAGTCGTTGCGATGGAGTATTTGAGTCGGCGATTCTCCTCGTACATCTCCTCCGCCTGAGCAGAGAGTTCCTTCAATGCCTTGCGATTCTCCTTCATCAACGCCACGATAGTGCGGTTGTAGATGCGTGTTGTAGCCTTAATTGTATCTGATACGCCTGTCATAGTATCATTTACAAGGTTCTCGCGCACCTCGGCATCGCTCTTTTTGCTCTCCTCCTTCTTCTTTTTAGGCATAAAGTTGGAGTGGATAAACATATAGACGCAGAGCAAGGTGATAGCTCCGAATGCCCAAAGATCGCCCCACATAAGCACCAAGCCGAGTACGAATGCGATGATGAAGCCTCCGAAACCTGTTACAAACCAACCCATCACAACGGTAAACACTCCGGTGATACGATATACAGCACTTTCTCGGCCCCACGCCTTATCTGCCAACGATGAACCCATCGCCACCATAAAACATACATAGGTGGTTGAGAGTGGCAACTTCAACGATGTACCGAGGGCGATAAGCAACGATGCGGTGGTGAGGTTTACGGTAGAACGAATCATATCGTAAGGTGCGCCACTGCACTCGATATCTGCCCACTCGAAACGCTTCTCGACAAACTTCTTCATTGGCTCTGGAGTGATCTTCTCGAAGAAACGAGATGTATTCACCGCAGCACGAACCAATGCTCGCGAGAATACCGATGACGAGAACTGCTGATTGCCTCCGTCATCACCCGCCGAGGTAAGCGAGAGCTCGGTCTGCGATACATTCATCGCCTTGCGAGATGTCCAGAGTGTTGCCACCATAATGATACCCGAGATAACAATATAGATGGTATTGTTGGTGTTCTGGGCTGGCTCTGCCAAGCCTGTCATCAACAACGACAAGTCGCCACCTGCAGCCTTTGTAGTGGTGAACGCCTCCAATCCTGCGATAGGCACACCGATAAAGTTTACGAGGTCGTTACCTGCGAAGGCCAACGCCAAGGCGAAAGTTCCCGAAAGGATGGTGATACGCAAGATATTCACACGGAACAACTGCAAGAAGAAGAGTACCAACGAGCAAGCTACCCACGCAATGGCGAGTGCTACGAGCAGATGTTCGTCTACCCACGCCACGAACTCTGTTCCTCCGAGCTGATTTTTCAAGCCCTTGAAGAGAGCAAAGTAGAGGATCGCTGTAAGCGACATTCCGCACCAAATCGAGCCAAAACGGCGCAACATTGTAACATAGCGGAACGAGAAGATAAGGCGCGAAAACCACATCACAATAGTACCCATCGTAAAGGCGAGGATTACCGAAAGGAGAATACCCGAAACAATACCCATTGCCTTAGCAGTGTTGATGTAGTTACCCAACTCCAAGTAGGAGATATTAGGGTCTGCGCCAATCTTAAAGAGCGCCACCGCCATAGCCGAACCGAGCAAACAGAAAATGAGCGACACGGTGGTCGAGGTTGGCAATCCGAGCGAGTTGTAGAGGTCGAGCAAGATGACATTTGCAAACATCACCGCCACATAGAGCATCATCACCTCCTTGAAGGTAAAGAGTCCAGGGTGGAACATTCCGTGGCGCGCCACATCCATCATACCGCTCGATGTCAAGGCTCCGATAAGGATACCTACCGAGGCTACGATAAGAATTGTGCGGAACTTTGCAGCTCTCGAGCCGATAGCCGAGTTAAGAAAGTTTACCGCATCGTTTGTGACACCAACATAGAGTCCCGATACGGCGAGGAGCGCAAGAATTGCGACCATTACATAGTAAATTTCTCCCATAAATTAAAGTTTAGTTCTATTTCAGTTGATACAAAGGTAAAACTAATCTCGCAGACTGCCAACACTCCATATCAAATTTAACAATTTTTTAACATTCATTTTTTCCGATAGCAATAGTTGGATATTCGGAAATTTGTTCTTAATTTTGCACTACACTACACAACAGAGAATAGGAGTATACAAACTCAATAAAACCAAATTCTACTATGAAAAAACTATTTCTTGCCCTCTTGATTTCGGCATTCGTTGCACCGATGGCATTTGCCTACGTACCACCAAAGCGCAAGCACCCCGAGGTTGCATACGAGAAGTTCAAGATGTATCACACAATGTTGCCTCAGGTAGGCACGCTCGATGTCTCGAACCCCGACAACGCTAATCGTACACGTTGGTCTATCGGTTGCGAAACTCTCGACCGCGACTACGCAACTTTCGCAAACTACAAACACCTCCTTGGTCCTCTCGGAGTGGGTTGGGCGCGCTTGCAGAGTGGCTGGGCTAAGTGCGAGAAGCAGAAGGGTGTCTACGACTTCAAGTGGCTCGATGAGCACGTTGATGGCGTTATCGAGCAGGGTATGAAGCCTTGGTTGAGCCTCAGCTACGGAAACCCTCTCTACAGCAAGGACGGCGTAACCTTAAACTCATCTATTTGGACTGATGACGAGACAATGAAGGCGTGGGACAACTATGTTCGCGCTATCGTTCGTCACTATGGCGACAAGGTTAAGATGTACGAGGTGTGGAACGAGCCAGACGGAAAGAAGGCCAACACCCCTGAGGTTGTAGCAAACCTCCTTATCCACACTGGCGAGATCATCCGCAAGGAGAATCCAAAGGCTGAGATTTTGGCATTCGGTCTCTGCAAGAACGATATGTGCGACTATATCGCCAAGGTACTCGACATCCTCAAGAAAAAGAAGAAGCTCCACGTACTCGACCGCGTATCGTACCACGTATATTTCGAAAATCCCGACAACGCTACCGAGCGTATCAAGGCTTTGCGTGCAACTGTGAAGTCGTATGACGAGCGCCTCGACATCTTCCAGGGCGAGAGCGGCTGCCCTGCTATTTTGGAGTTCGGTCACGCCCTTAAATATAAGGAGTGGAGCGAGTTCAAGCAGGTGAAGTGGGATTTGCGCCGTATGGCAAACGACTTTGCGAACAATGTTCCTTCGTCAATCTTCACATTCGTAGATTTGCAATACCCTAATATGATTCAATCGTTCGGAATGGTACGTATGAACCTCTTGCACGAGCCTATGTACAAGCGCCCTGCATACTATGGTGTTCAGCACCTCGCGAGCCTCCTACACGATGGCATCCAGCCAACAGAGGTCGAGGTTAAGGCTCACTGCAATCGCAAGGTTGCAAGTGTAGGTCTTGCAAACAAGGAGGGCGAGGTTATTGGTGCAATGTTATGGTATGGCGACCTCACTCCAACCGACCAGCTCGAGAAGGATAAGGTATCGGTTGAGTTGCTCGGCTTCGATGTAGACAACTTGGTCTATGTAGAGCCTATCACTGGCTACGTTCACGACCTTCGTCCTGTAATCACTCGTGGCGGTAAGGAGAGTGGCAATGTTATCTGCTCGGGTCTTCCGATGTGGGATTCGCCAATCTTGTTGATTAAGAAATCGGCATTGAATCTAACGAAATAGATTGTTTCTTCGACAATATCATTTGAGAGTGGAGAGTTGAGAGATTCTTCACTCTCTCGTCTTGTTGTTGAAAAAAAACTCTCGTCTCTCGTCTTTCGTCTCTCGTCTTTTTATTATCTTTGCAATCACTATGACGAATGAAGAGATTTTGAAGGGGTTGAACCCCGCACAGCGTGCTGCTGTGGAGGCATATAACGAGCCATCGCTGATTATTGCAGGCGCAGGCTCGGGCAAAACTCGTGTGCTTACTACCCGCATCGCCTATATGATTGACCAGGGAGTACCTCCTAGCAGTATTATTGCGATGACTTTTACGAATAAAGCGGCACGAGAGATGCGTGACCGAATTCAACAAATGGTTCCACATAAATTGTCATCGACATCAGCTAATGCTATATGTATGGGTACTTTTCATTCAGTATTTGCACGAATTCTACACGCAAATGCTGAAGTACTTGGCTACCCAAAGGAGTACACAATCTACGAGCCGAACGACTCGAAAAATCTTATCAAAACAATTCTCAAAGATAAGGGTCTGAGCGATGATAAGTACAAGCCTGGCGTTATCGCTTCGCGTATCTCGATGGCGAAGAACAACCTTGTCACGCCTGGCGCCTATATTCAAAATTCGGTCTTTGCAACCGAGGATAGACGGGCGCAGATGCCTGAATTTGGAAATATCTATGCCGAGTATTGTCGTCGTTGCAAGCTCAACGGAGCGATGGATTTCGATGATTTGCTGTTGCAGACGAATATCCTCTTCCGTGACCACCCTGAGGTGCTGGCGAGGTATCAGGAGCGTTTCCAGTATGTTCTGGTCGATGAGTATCAGGATACCAACAATGCCCAATATATAATCGTGCGTCGTTTGGCGCAACATCACTCCCGCATCTGCGTAGTGGGCGACGATGCTCAGAGTATCTACTCGTTCCGAGGTGCGAAAATCGAGAATATCCTCTCCTTCCAGCGCGACTATCCGCAGGCTAAAGTCTTCAAGTTGGAGCAGAACTACCGCTCTACGCAGACCATTGTCGATGCTGCCAACTCGGTTATCAATCACAACTCGCGCCGCTTGAAGAAGGTCTGTTTCTCGGAGGGTGCCGAGGGTGAGAAGATTCGCATCTTCAAGGCCTACACCGATCGCGAGGAGGCAGATATGATTGTGTCGGACTTGCGTGATAGAGTACGCGAGGGCAGTGGTAATTGGAGCGATGCAGCAATCCTATATCGCACCAACAACCAATCACAAGCTCTCGAGAACGCTCTGCGCCAGCGAGGTATTCCATACCTCATTTATAAGGGAAGTTCGTTCTACGACCATAAGGAGGTAAAGGATATGCTCTCGTATATCCGCCTTATCATAAATCCTCGTGATGACGAGGCATTCAAGCGTATTATCAACACCCCGGCTCGCGGTATTGGCGACACAACCGTGGAGCGCATTGCTACAATAGCGCAGGAGCAACAGGTATCGATGTGGGAGGCTGTCGATACGATGGTCGAACGCACCCCTGTCGATACTGTCGAGAGAGCTATCGTGAAGAAGGTTACCGAGTTTGTCGGACTTATCCGCTCGTTGTCGTTGGAGCGCGAGCATAAGGGACTATACGACTTCGGTATGGAGGTTGCAGTACGAAGTGGCTTGTTGCCATTCTACCGCTTGCAGAATACCCCCGAGGCGCAGTCGGCAGTGGGCAACTTAGAGGAGGTGGTAAACTCGATGCAGATGTTCAACGAGCAAGTCGAGGCCGAAATCCGCAATGGCGAGCGCGAGGAGTTCGAGACGGCGACAATCGAGGAGTGGTTACAGTCGTTGATGCTCCTCACCGATATGGATAACCAGGAGAATGAGGAGGATAAAGAGCGTGTAACGCTGATGACTGTCCACTCGGCTAAGGGTTTGGAGTACGAGTATGTCTATGTTGTAGGTTGCGAGGAGAATCTCTTCCCGTCGCAGCGTGCGCTCGAAACCGTTGAGGGTATCGAGGAGGAACGACGATTATTCTATGTCGCCCTCACCCGAGCCAAGTCGTTGGCAACTTTGTCGTGTGTGGATATGCGATTCAAGTGGGGAAGTATGGAATTCTCCAAGCCGAGCCGTTTCCTCGCCGAGATTGACGAGCAGTATGTGGAGTGCGACTTCAACCTCCGTAAACCTCGTGGCGAGCAGGGCTCAGGTACTGTCAAGGTTGTTGGCGGAGCTTCAAAAGATGAGAGCGCAATCGATGTTCTACGCCGCCGTTTCGATGTCCGCTACCAGAATAAGACGAGAGACGAAAGACGAGAGACGAAAGACGAGAGACGAGAGATGGGAGGCTTCCAGCGACCACAGCCGACTCCGCAGAGAGATGTTTCGGGTATGCGCCGAGTAGCGACCACTTCGACTGTCGGTCAAGTAACATCGGAGGCGTGTGCTTACGCGGTGGGAGAGCGTGTTGAGCACCCTAAATTTGGTCGTGGCGAAGTTGTGCAGGTTGTACCACTCGCCACCGATCATAAACTTGTTGTTCGCTTTGCAAGCGGAGAAGAAAAGACTCTGCTTTCGAAGTTGGCAAAACTTACAAAATTATAGTCGGATATGTTGCCATTAGTCTCCGTTATTGTTACCACCTACAACCACGAGCCATACTTGGGTAGGGCACTTGATGCAATATTGCAACAAGAGTGCGATTTTGGTGTGGAGATAATCCTCGGAGAGGATTGCAGCAGCGATAATACTCTTGCTGTGTGTCAGGAGTATGCCAGAAGATATCCTAGACAAATACGACTTATAGCCTCAACCGAGAATGTTGGCTGGCGTGCGAACTATCGGCGTTGCGTGGAGGCGGCAAAGGGGCGATATATAGCCTTTTGTGATGGTGACGACTATTGGTGCGACTCGACTCGCTTGGCGGAGCAGGTGGCGCTTATGGATGCAAATCCGAATGTGGGTTTATGCTACACTCTTGCCGAGCGCAGAGATGAGTATGACGACCTCGTTGGTCGCTTTCCGACAGGAGAGGGGCATACCACACTCAATGAATTGTTACACGATTGGTGCATCGAGAACTGCACAACATTGGCAAGGCGCGATCTTGTGCTTGATTATTACTCCACCGAAAAGCCCGAAAATCGCCCCGAATGGCTGACCGAAGATTTGCCGATGTGGCTCTATGTAGCGGCACATTCGGAGGTGGCATATATCGAGCGAACAACTGCGGTGCATCGTGTTTTTCCCGATAGTGTAAGTCATAGCACAAGCCTTCGAAAGCGACTTGCCTTTTGCGACTCGTCATCGAATATAAAGCTCTGGTTTGATGAGCGTTACAACTCCTCTCGTCAGCGCCGACACCTCCTGCGTGAGCGAATGAATACGGCACTTTGGGTGCATTCGCACATCGGCTCGGTAGGTGAGTTTGTTAAGCGCTGGTGGCGCGAGGTGAAAGAGTGCAAATTGCAAGTATTTAACATTGTTGCGTACGGTCTTTTTATGAAGAAAATGTTTCGTAAAACGAGAATTGGAAACTAATTGTGCGACAACAAAAATGGCATTTAATGCCATTCAGCGAGCGGTAAGCGAGCGCATGTCATTCGTTGCCATAAAAAAGAAAAATACTATGAAACGAGAAGAACGATACAAAGCAGTAATCGACTACTTCGAGAAGGCGATGCCTGTGGCGGAGAGCGAGCTCAACTACGAAAATCCCTACCAGCTTTTGGTGGCGGTAATTCTCTCGGCGCAATGTACCGACAAACGAGTAAACCTAACCACACCGGCGTTGTTCGAGGCATATCCTACTCCCTACGATATGGCAAAGGCTTCGGCGGAGGAGATTTACGAATATATCCGTAGCATCTCCTATCCGAACAACAAGGCGAAGAATCTGGCAGGTATGGCGCGAATGCTTGTGGCGGAGTTTGGCGGTGAGGTTCCGAGCGATATTGAGCAGATGATGCGACTACCAGGCGTAGGTCGCAAGACTGCAAATGTTATGGGCGCAGTCATCTGGAACAAGGAGGTTATGCCAGTTGATACTCACGTGTTTAGGGTGTCGGCTCGCATAGGTCTTTCGGTGGGTGCAAAGACTCCGCGCGCAACCGAGCTACAACTCGAAAAATATATTCCCTCGCACCTACTACCTATAGCGCACCATTGGCTTATCTTGCATGGTCGCTACACCTGCATTGCGCGCAAGCCAAAGTGCAACGAGTGTGGCATCACTCAATGGTGCAAACACTATAACTCAAAGATAAAAACAACGCAGAAACAACTTTAATAAATTTATAAGCTATGAAATACGCAATTATCTCGACCGAAAAGGGCGATATGAAGGTGGAGCTCTACGAGAAAGAGACTCCGATTACAGTAGAGAATTTCGTAAAACTTGCCGAGTCACGCTTCTACGATGGTTTGACTTTCCATCGCGTGATTCCAGAGTTCGTAATTCAGGGAGGATGCCCTATTGGCAATGGCGCAGGTGGTCCAGGTTGGACAATCAAGTGTGAGACCGAAGCCGAGCGTCAGTACCACGACCGAGGAGTCCTCTCGATGGCTCACCGAGGCAAGGATACCGGAGGTTCGCAGTTCTTCATCTGCCACAACCGCCGCAACACTCAGCATCTTGACGGCGTTCACACCTGCTTTGGCAAGGTAGTCGAGGGCGAGGATGTGATTGATGATATTCGCCCAGGCGATTTGATCTTCTCGGTGACAATCGTAGAGGAGCAAGAGTTTAGAGTGCAGAATTAACTCAACCCCAAAAATTGGATTTAAGGAGGTAGTTACAACGCAATCAAAGAAAATGAGATGGGAGCATACAAGACGTATGTGACCATCTCATTTTATGTAGATAAGGCAGTAAATGCCCCTTAAATACGATTTTTACTTGACGTTTTGAAGTTCTACCAACTTCGCATATACTCCGCCCTTAGCAAGAAGTTCATCGTGCTTACCCTCCTCTACAATGTGGCCATCGTCAATAACGAAGATGCGGTCGGCATTCATAATGGTAGAGAGACGATGGGCAATCACCACCGATGTTCTACCCTTAAGCAACTTGGTGAGAGCATCTTGAACAAGCTTCTCGCTCTCGGTATCAAGGGCTGATGTAGCCTCATCGAGAATAAGAATCTCTGGGTTCTTTAGCACGGCACGAGCAATGCTGAGTCGCTGACGCTGACCTCCCGAAAGTTTTGTTCCACGATCACCAATGTTGGTGTTGTAACCCTCGGGGCTCTCCATAATAAAGTTGTGGGCATTTGCCACCTTGCACGCCTCGATAATCTCCTCCTCGGTTGCATCGGGACGACCGAGTGATATATTACCCTTTATAGTATCGTTGAAGAGGACTGTCTCCTGCGACACCAAACTCATTGCGCCACGCAACGACTCCTGTTTGAAGTTGCGTATAGACTCGCCATCGAAGAGAATATCTCCGCTATTGGTGTCGTAGAATCGCTCCATAAGCTCGCTAAGAGTCGATTTTCCACCTCCCGAAGGACCCACGAGAGCCACTGTTTCTCCCTTGCGCACCGAGAACGATACGCCGTGAATAATCTCGCGTGTTTCGTCATACGAGAAGTGGACATTGCGGAACTCGATACTATCGTTAAAACCATTGAACTCCTTAGCATCGGGAGCATCCTCAATCTCATTCTTGGCATCGAGGACCTCGAATATGCGCTCACCTGCAGCCACACCCTGGTTGATATTGGCAAACTGGTCGATAAAAGCTCGAACTGGACGAGTTATCTGCGAGAACGCCGCAATAAAGGCGATAAAGCCCGCAGCACTCATCGAACCCTTCATCACGAGGTTTCCTCCGAATACCAAGATTATAGCCACGGCTGTAATACCAAGCAACTCACTCATTGGCGAAGCCATCTGCTGACGGCGAGCCATCCAAAGCAGAGTTTCGGCAAGATTCTGATTCAACCAATGGAACTTCTCTTTGAGGTACTTGGTTGCAGTGTAAGTCTTTACGATTTTGATTCCTCCGAGCGACTCATCGAGAACACTCACCAAATCGCCCAAACGTTGCTGGCTCTTTCGTGCAGGATAGCGCAACTTCTTCACAATGTTTCCGATGATGAAACCAACCAACGGCAGGAACAAAACCGAGAATAGAGCCAACTCCCACGAAATATTCAACATCAACACCAAGTATCCGACAATCAGGAATGGCTCACGAAATGCCACCTGTAGAGTGTTTGTAATACAGTATTGAACAACACCAACATCAGATGTTATACGCGACATTATATCGCCCTTGCGCTGATTACTAAAATAGCCCACATCCTTACCTATCACGCTATCGAACATCGCATTACGCATGCGCTGCACTGTCGACACTCGCATATTCTCGACTGTATAGCCTCCGAGATAACGGAAGAGGTTCGAGAGTAGGTTCATAAAGACGAGTATTACCGCCAACATCACCAACACTCTTGTTATACGCCACTCTGTACCGAAAAGCTGAGTATAGAGGTAGTTGAGCCACTGCTGCAACGTCTCACCCCTGAGCGAGAGAGCTGGCATTTCGTATACAGGTTGAAAGGTGAATCCCTCCGAAAACATAGCGTTCAGGATTGGGACAATCATTGCATAATTGAATGTGTTGAAAAAAGCATGCAGAGCCGAGAAAAAGAAGTATGGTACTGCATATTTGCTAATAGGCTTTGCGAAGCCAAGCAATCTGAGGTAAGTCTTAAACATAGTTATATCTTCTCTACACTAAACCCTCTTCGTGGTATTCGTGTACTGATTTTATGTAGTGTTCTATTGTCTCTTCCATCGACACAAACGACTTTCCGCCAGCGGCATTCTTGTGTCCTCCGCCATTGAAGTAGCGGCGAGCAAAGGTGTCGACATCCACATCGCCACGCGAGCGAAGTGATACACGAATAAAGCCCTGCTGCGCTGTAAACATAGCCGACATCTTCATCTTCTTAATCGTAAGTGGGTAGTTGACAAAACCCTCGTTATCGCCCTGCTGGAACCAGAAGGGGCGCATCTCCTCCTCTGTGAGCGACATAAATGCAACCTTGCCACCAAGCAGAGTCTTCATCTTGCGATTTATGGCATAGCCAAACAATCGCGCACGCCCCTCGGTGAAGGAGTTATAGACATTGTTGTATATCTGCGGAATATCTATACCCGAGCCTGCCAATACAGCTACCGCCTGGAACAAATCGGGCGAAAGATTCGAGAATGCAAAGTTTCCCGTATCTGTCATAATACCAACGTAGAGCTGCGTAGCTACAGTCGTGGTTATCGCCTCCGTGCCATAGAGAGCCACAATTACCGAGTACATCAAAAAGGCGGTACTCGAAGATTCGGGATACGAAAACATTATATCGAAGCCATCAGCAGGAAACAAATGGTGATCGATCAGCACTCGCTTGGCAGTTCTATTTTTTGCCACTGCCTCGCCCAAAGCATCGGCGCGAGTGAGCGAATTCATATCGGCACAGACGATAACATCTGCCTCATCGAGAGCCTTCTCGGTGAGATGTTCCTCGTCATTTCGATAGATTATAATATTCTCTGAATTGGGAATCCAACGCAGATAGTAAGGATAGTTATTCGGAAGGGCGCAGGTCACATTATGACCGCGTGCAGTAAGAACCTCTGCCAATGCCAAAGAGGAACCTATAGCATCGCCATCTGGGTTTGTATGTCCCACAACAACTACTTTGCTCGGTTCTGCGAGGAGTTCTCGCAACTCTTCTACTCTACCTTTATCTATATTCATCGCGACAAAGATACAAAAAACTATTCGAAATAAAAAATCGTACCTCTTTCATCTACCAATCCGTTCACTTCGCAACCCTTATTCGACATAATCCGAGAGGGTTACCCTAATGCCACATCCAGCACCATCATCAGTGCAAAACCTACTGCAAATGCGACAGTTGGAGTGTTGGAGTGGTGTCCGATATGCGACTCGGGGATTAGTTCCTCGACCACAACATATATCATTGCACCCGCAGCAAAAGCGAGTGT